>DASSNR010000351.1:0-11397 GCA_035687925.1 Gemmatimonadaceae bacterium
GTGGCGGACGAGAGCCCGGTGCCTGTGGTGCTGTACAACATCCCGAAGTACGTCCACTTCGCGCTCGATGCGGGGCTCGTGCAGGAGCTCGCGTCGCATGGGAACATCGTCGGGATCAAGGACAGCTCGGGCGATCTGAAGATGCTGGGCGGTTACCTGTCCGCGCAGTCGCCGAGCTTCTCGGTGCTGACGGGGCACGGCGGGTCGCTGTATGCAGCGCTCGAGATGGGCGCGCGCGGTGGGATTCTCGCGGTCTCGCTCTTCGCGGGACGGATGGCCGCCGAATTGTGCTCCGCGTTCGCGCGTGGCGAGCTCCCGCGCGCGGGGCGCGCGCAGGAGACGCTCCAGCCGCTCAACAAGACGATCGTCGGCGCGCTCGGCGTCGCCGGCGTGAAGGCCGCGCTCGACGCCGTAGGGATGCATGGCGGCCCGGTGCGACCTCCGCTGCTCCCGCTCTCGGCGAAGGGTCGCATTGAGGTCGAGTCGCTGCTGCGTGCCGCGGAGCTGCCCAAGGTGGCCTGAGTGACGACGTGCGCGGCAGCGACGCGGCGTCATCTCGAGGTGATCGCCGCGGAGCCGCGGCCAGCAGGGAGCGCGGCGGAAGCCGCGGCGCGGCGACATTGCGTGAACGAGCTGACATCACTCGGCTTCGATGTGACGGAGGAGCCGTTCGAGTACTCGGCGCTCCCCGGCCGCTTCGGGACGCCCGCGGCGGGCGTCGCGTCGATACTCGTGCTGGCAGCGGTAGGCCACCTGGGGTTCCACGGTCTGCCAGCCGCAGCGCTCGCGCTGCTCATTGTCGCGGGGGGTGTGCTCGCGCTGTTCGCGCAATGGAGCGCGCGCCGCGGCGTGCTCGTGCTGCCGTGGGCGCGCGCCACAGGCCTGAATCTCGTCGCGACGCGCGGGAGTGACGCGCCCCGCGTGTGGCTCGTGGCGCACCTCGACTCCAAGTCGCAACCCATTCCGATCCTCGTGCGCGCGCTCGGCGTCATGTCGAGCATCGCGCTGTGGGTGATCGCCGCGGCGCTGCTCGTCGCGCAGCTGGCCGGTGCGCAGGTCGCCGCGCTGTGGCCGTGGATCAGCATCGCGGGGGTGATCGCCGGTGCGCCGGTGGCAGCGAGCCTCGTGCAGGCGCGGTCGCACGGCGCGCTCGACAACGCCTCCGGGACGGCCACCGTCCTGGTAGCGGCCGGGATGCTTCCGCGTGAATGCGAGCTCGGCGTACTCGTGACGAGCGCCGAAGAGTTGGGGCTGGCCGGCGCGCGCGCGTGGGTCGCAGCGCGGGGCGCGGGCACCGCGATCAACTGCGATGGGATCGACGACTGCGGTGGGCTTCGACTCACGTTCACGGGGCGCCGGCCCGCCGAGCTGGTCGATGCGCTCGTCGAGGCGGCGGATGCGACCGGGGAACCCGTGGTCGTGCGGAGGTTACCACCTGGCGTGCTCGTGGACGGTGTCGCACTCGCCGACGCCGGGTGGCGCGTCGTCACCGTGAGCCGCGGCACCGCGCGCACCGTCGCCTGCATTCATACACCCAGCGACAATCTCGACGCCGTGAATGGACACGGAGTGGAGCGCGCCGCCGTAGTGATCGCGCGCGCCATGTCGGCGCTCGCGTAGTGGCGGAGAGAAAATCGCGTGCGCGTTGACGCCCGCGTCATGGAGTCGATCTGAATGCTCGCTGTCGTGTTGCTGCTCGTCGTTCTCGTGCTCGGTCTGTTCATCGTTCCCTTAGGCCTTCCCGGCCTCTGGGTGATGGCTGGAGCGATCCTGGTCTACAGCTTCGTCGTGCCGGCCAAGATCGGCGTGGCCATCATCGTGGCGGCCGTGCTCCTTGCGGCGCTGGGCGAGCTGATCGAATTCGTGCTGGCCGGGCGTTACGCCCGAAAGTATGGGGGCTCGCGCCGAGCGAGTTGGGGTGCCATTTTGGGAGGGATCGTCGGGGCGATTGTGGGTGTTCCGCTCCCGGTCGTGGGGTCGGTAATCGGCGCCCTCGTTGGATCCTTCATTGGTGCGCTGGTGGCCGAGCTCACGCTTGGGACTGCGACCCGGCAGGCGACACGCGTCGCAACGGGTGCGCTCATCGGCCGAGTCACGGCGACGGCGGCGAAGGTGGGGATCGGGGTGGTGACGATCGTGGTTGTGCTCTTTGCTCTTTGGCGGTAACGTCGCGCATATTTAGTTGGTGACGTTTGACCACCCCGCCGCAATATCCCCCCGGCAGTGTCCTGCCCGCCGTTCATTTCCGCTCGCTCAGGAGAGAAACCCGCATGAGTAACCCGACCACGGACCAACCTGAGAGCCTGCAGCAGGCGCTCAGTCCGGGAGAAGGGGGAAAATACGTGTACTGCATCATCCGCGGGGAGCGACCGAACGACTTCGGACCAATCGGGATCGGCGAGGGGTCGAACCGCGTACACACGGTGCACTATCGTGATCTGGCGGCGGTGGTGAGCGACACGCCGATCGTCATTTACGATCCCACGCGCGAGAACGTGCTTGCGCACGAGTTCGTGAACGAGACGGTGATGCGGCAGCACACCGTGATCCCGATGTCCTTCGGCACCGTGTTCCGCTCGGAAGATGACGTGACCGAGCTCCTGCGCTCGACGTACCAGGCGTTCAACGACGTGCTGGACAAGATGCAGGACAAGATCGAGTTCGGGCTCAAGGTGCTGTGGGATCGCGAGAAGGTGATCGCCACGATCGAATCGTCGAACGATGAGATCCGGCGGCTCAAGGACGAGATCAACCGGAACACGCAGAGCTCGACGTATTTCGCCCGGATGCAGCTCGGCCGGCTCGTGGAAGCGGCGCTGGAGGAAACAGGCAACAGCTTCGTCGCGGAGATCCACGACACGCTGAAGCAGGTTGCCGTGGCGAGCCGGAGCAACAAGCCGATCGGCGACCGGATGATCATGAACGGCGCCTTCCTTGTGGAGCGCGAGCACGAGCGCGCCTTCGACGACGCGGTGCGCGAGGTGTCGCGCAAGTACGAGGACCTGCTGACGTTCAAGTACACGGGTCCCTGGCCGCCGTACAACTTCGTGAACATCAAGCTGAAGCTGGAGCGGGCGGAAGGGTAACGTGTTGTGGGTTATGGGTTGTAGATGTTCTCGATGCCCATAGCCATGACCACTCACGACACGGGCCCCGGACCCCACAACGATATGGGTTTGCTGACGAACCTTCTTTTCTTTCCCGTCACCGGTCCCATCGCCGGGATCAAGTGGTCGCTGGGGAAAGTGCAGCGCGTGGTCGAGGAAGAGCTGGTGGACGACTCGGCCATCAAGGAGGAGTTGATGGCGCTGCAGATGGAGCTGGAGCTCGGCGACATCGACGACGACGAGTACATGCGGCGCGAGGCAGAGCTCATGGAGCGGCTGCGCGAGGTGCGCTACTGGCGCGAGCAGTTCGGGATGTCGACCCCTGGCGGACCGGTGCGCGTCGCACGGAGCGAATCCGACGTGGGGTGAGCGATCGCGCGGGGACGACCCTCCGCGCGTGACGGCGCTCGACGCGCTCCTCGATTCACTCCCCAGGTGGGTGCTCGTCGGCGGAAAGGGTGGGGTGGGGAAGACGACGTGTGCCACCGCACTCGCGACCCGGAGTGCCGCTCGCGGGCAATCCACCCTACTCCTCTCCACCGATCCGGCCGGATCGCTCCCCGATGTGCTCGGCGAAGCCGTATCGAATCGGCCCGCACCCATTGCCGCGCACCCCGGGTTGAGCGCGATGCAGCTCGACGCGGCGAGGGAGCGCGACGAATTCCTCTCGCGGTGGCGCGACACGCTCGTCACCATCGTCGATCGCGGCACGTACCTCGATACCGCCGACATCACGGGGCTCATCGACGCGGCGCTCCCCGGCGCGGATGAGAGCATGGCGCTCCTCGCGCTGCTCGAGCTCGATCGTGCGATCACGTGGGAGCGGATCGTCGTCGATACCGCGCCCACGGGGCACACGCTGCGGCTGCTCGAGCTGCCACGCACGTTCGAGGCGCTGCTGTCGCTGCTCGACGCGATGCAGGAGAAGCACCGCTTCATGGTGCGCGCGCTTCTGCATCGCTACCGCGCCGATACTGCCGATCGCTTCCTGGATGAGCTGCGCGCGGAGCTGCGCGCGCTGCGGCACACGCTCGAGGATCCTGCACGGCTCGAGGCAGTCCTCGTGGCGCGTCCCGAGCCAATGGTGGTGGCGGAGACCGCGCGCTACGTCGCGGCGCTCGATGCGCTGCATCTGTCGCTCGGCGCCTTGATCGTGAACGCGGTCCCTCATGCGCACGGCGAGGCGTCAGCCGAGACGACGAGTGCGGCACTCGCCTCGCTCACGCGACTCGCGCCGGACGTGGTACACTACACGGTTCCGGTGCTCGATGTGCCGCGTGCCGGAGAGCACACCAGCGCTGCGTGGAGCGCCGCGCTGCAGGCGGGCGACGTCGCGAGCCCCGCTGCTGCGCCGGCCAATGCCCGGACGCCGGTGCGCGAGCAGCGCGCCCGCCGACGTTCATCCGACGCGAGTCCCATTTCGACGCTCGCCGACGCGCCGCTCACGATCGTCGCGGGTAAGGGCGGCGTGGGAAAGACGACCGTTGCCTGCGCGCTGGGCATCCACGCCGCGGCCAGCGGCCGTCGCGTGCTCGTCGTCTCCACCGATCCTGCGCCGTCGGTGGCGGATGCGCTCGCGGTGCCGGTAGGCGAGGAGGCGACCGACGTGCCCGGCGCGCCGGGACTCGCGGCGCGACAACTCGATGGCGCGGCTGCGTTCCGCCGCTTTCGCGACGCGTACAGCGCTCGCGTCGATGCACTCTTCGACGCGTTGCTCGGCGGCTCCGCGCAACTCGCGTACGATCGCGCGATCGCTCGTGAGCTCCTCGCCTTCGCGCCGCCGGGGATCGATGAGCTGTACGCCCTCGCATCGCTCGGCGAGGAGCTCGCGCAGTCGCGCTACGATACGGTGATCGTGGATCCTGCGCCGACCGGGCACCTGCTCCGCCTGCTCGAGAGTCCACGTCTCGCGCTCGACTGGAGTCATCGGCTGCTGCGACTCATGCTCAAGTACCAGCACGTCGTCGGGCTCGGCCAGGCGGCGCAGGACGTCCTCGCATTCAGCCAGCGCACGCGCGCGCTCGATGCGGTGCTGCATGATCCTGTGCGCGCCGCGCTCATCGTCGTGGCGCTCGACGAGCCGATCGTCCGAGCGGAGACCGCGCGACTCGTGCGCGCGGTGCATGCACTCGGTGTGCATGTTGCGGGAGTGATCTGGAATCGCACGGACGGGAGCCCGCTGCCCCTTCCATCGGAGCCCGCGCTCCGACAGTTTGCGTCGGCGGCTGAAGAGCCGCCTCCGCGTGGTGTGGACGCCGTTCGGCGCTGGAGCCTGAACTGGACACCGTTGTCCCCGAGCGAGCATGGGTGAGCAGGTCATCTACGTGTATGGCATCGTGCCGGCCGGAGCGGACGTATCGAACGCACCGCCCGGGATCGACGGCGCACGCGTGGAGCTCGAGCGCGAAGGCGACGTGGCTGCGCTCATCTCGGCGCTCGATGCGATGACGTATGGGAGTGATGCGGTGGAGGCGAGCTCGGGCGATGTCGAGTGGGTGGGGCCGCGTGCCATTGCTCACGATGCGGTACTGACATGGGCGAGCGATACGGGCCCGGTCGTGCCGCTTCCGATGTTCACCTTCTTTCATGACCCGCGTGGTGTGGACGCGATGCTCTCGGGGCGCGCGGCCGAGCTGCGCACGTCGCTCGAGCGAGTCGCGTCGGCGCAGGAGTTCGGCGTGCGCGTCTTTCGCATCGACCCCGAGCTTGCCGCGCACATTGCGGAGCTGAGCCCCGCGGTCGCCGAGCTGGAGGAAAGTGCACGGCGTGCGAGTCCGGGGCAGCGCTATCTGCTCGAGCGCAAGGCGGAGAACGAGCGTACCGCAGAGATGCGGCGCGTCGCGTCCGATGTCGCGCGGGCCGTATACCACGATCTCGAATCGTGCGCATTGCAGTCGGTGAGCGAAGCGCTACCCGCACAGGAGAACAGGAAGGGAGTGGGGACCGCAGTGCTGAATGCGTACTTTCTCGTCCGGCGCGACGGACTGGAGGCGTTTCGCGCGACGCTCACGTCGCTCGCCGAGCGATACGAGCCACGCGGCTTTCGGTTCGACTTCACGGGACCGTGGCCGCCGTACCACTTTGCCGGTGCGCGCACGTGACCGATCGCGGTGAGCGGCGCGAACCGCTCGACGACGAGCTGGTCTTGGGCGATCTGCTGAATCATGTGCTGGACAAGGGCGTGGTGATCGCGGGGGACGTGACCATCTCGGTCGCGGACATCGACCTGGTGCGTGTGGGACTCTCTGTCCTGCTCGCCTCGGTCGAAACGGAGGAGCGGATGCTGCGCGGACAGCGTGATCGTGCCGACTCACATGCCGACGTACGTGTACTGCCTGGTGAACGCGAGCCGTGAGCTGCCCGCCGACGTGCCGCGCGGCCTCGACGGAGCGCCGGTGCGCGCGGTGCCGGCGGCGAGCCTTGTCGCGTGGGCGAGTGATGTCGCCGACGCTCGGCCGGCGGCGACTGTCGAGCGCGTGCGTGCGCACGATGCGGTCGTGCGGTGCGCGCTGGACGCCGAGACGCCGCTCCCGGCGCGCTTTGGTCAGACGTTCGCCGACGATGCCATGGTCGTCGCGCGGGTGCGGGCGCGCGAGACGGCGCTACACGGCGCGCTGGAGCGCGTGCGCGGGAAGGTCGAGATGACGGTCCGCGTGCGCCCCACATTGGACGTGCGCGACGCGTCGCCGGTCGTGCGCGAAGGCGGCTCGAGCGGGCGCGCATATCTCGCGCGTCTTCGCGAGCGCCATCGCGCCGAGCAGATGTGGCGCGATGCGGCCGACATCATCCAGCGCCGCGTCAGCGAGGCAGCCGGCGCACTGGTGCACGCCGAGGCGATGGCGACGATCGCAAAGCCTGAGCGATGGCTCTCGATCTCGCACCTGATCATGCGCGATGACGTGATGACGTATCGGGCCGCACTGGATGCGCTCGCGGCCAGCGATCCGACACTCGGCTTGGCCGTCTCGGGTCCGTGGGCGCCGTACAGCTTCGCGGAGGTGGCTCGTGTCTGAGCCGCGCGACCCGCTCGTGGAGCTCGCCGAGGAGAGTGCGGCAGCGTTTCAGGAGGAGCTGCGCGAAGTGGCGCGCGCTCTTCCGGAGCGCATCAACGCCGATCCGGAGCACGTAGAGCAGGGTCTAGCGCGACTCGTCTTGACGTTGATCGAACTTCTGCGCAACGTCTTGGAGCATCAAGCCGTCCGCCGCATGGAGGGCGGCTCGCTCAGTGACGATCAAATCGAACGGCTCGGCCTGGCGCTGCTCAGGCTCAACGAGCGCATGCAGGAGCTCAAGGCGACCTTCGATCTCACGGACGAGGATCTCACGATCGACCTCGGCCCCCTCGGACGCCTTCGATAACCCCCGTGTCAGCCGCTGACCTGGAGTAGACGGTTTGCCAGACTATCTCACACCCACGCGCAGCCATGGCCTGGTCGAAATCCTCGACCGGGTGCTCGACAAGGGGCTGGTGATCGCGGGGGACATCAAGATCAATCTCGCCAACGTCGAGTTGCTCACGATCCAGGTGCGCCTGCTCGTGTGCTCGATCGACAAGGCAGAACAGATCGGCCTGAATTGGTGGCGGTACGATTCACGTCTGACCGCGGCTCCCACCGCGCCGGGCGCCCTGCCACCTGGAGAGCTCGAGCAGCGTCTCGACCGGATCGAGCGTCGCCTGGACGACATGGCGGCGATGCGGCCGGCGCAGCGCGGGCGAACGACACCTTCATCCTCGGAGCACGAACGACATGGCGGTTGAACGCTCTCCCGGCGGGAGTTCCCTGATCGATGTTCTCGATCGCGTCCTGGACAAAGGTATCGTCATCGACGCGTGGGTACGCGTTTCGCTGGTGGGAATCGACCTGGTGACGGTGGAGGCGCGCGTCGTGGTCGCATCCATCGACACGTACTTGAAGTACTCGGAGGCCGTCGGTATCCGGGCTCCGGTTTCTCGTCCGCCCGAGCTGGGCTTGGCGAGTGGCGAGCACGAGATCGATCGGTATATCCGTGAGAACGCCGAGCTGAAGCGGCGGCTCGAGCAATTGAGCACGCGGGATACGCTGTAACGCGAATGACGAGGGGGGCACCGAACGCCATAGGTCGCGACGCCGTGCTATCGGACGCGGAGCTGTTGGAGCTCCTCGCCGATCTGGCCGAGGCGCCGGACTTCGTGTCGGCCGGCTCGCTGCTACTCGAGCAACTCGCTCGGGCGGCGGGCGCGGCACGGGGGGCCCTGCTCGTCGTCGACCGATCGGGTCATGCGCTCAAGGTCGCCGTAAGTCTGGGACTTTCGTCCGATGACGAGCGTGCGATGACGGTGCCGCTCGCGCAGGCCGATCATCCGCTCGTCGTCTCCGCCAGAACGCTCGAGGTGGTGCGGTGTCGCGCGGCACTCACCGGCACCGGGGTGACGCCGTTCACCAGTGCGATCGCCATCCCCTTCCCGCAGCCTCACGCGCGCTCCGGTACCACGCTGCCGATCGAGCGCGGTGCATCGATCGGTGTGCAGTACCCCACATGCGAAACGGTCGTGTGGACGGGGAACGAGCGCCGGCAGCGCGGCGGCCATGCCATGTTCGGCGTCGCGATGCTCGAGGGGGCGCCGTGCGACGAGACCGTCGAGCGCCTCGCGGCAGCCGCGCTGCTGGCCGGGCCCGTGCTCGCGCGCACGTTCGCGGCCGACGAGCTCCGGCGCGCCGCGGCACGGCTCGACAGTCAGCGCGATCTGCTGCTCACGATCATGAATGCGCTCCCCGATCCGATCATCATCACGGATGCGGACAACAAGTTCGTGGTGAGCAACCGCCGTGCGGAGGTGCTCTTCTCCCCGCGCGACGAGGATTCGCAGGGACGACAGCGTGCGGTCGAGATCAACAACCTGCTCTTCAGCTCGTTCCTCTCCAAGGCCGTGCTCGGGGGCGCGGGCACGAGCGCAGCGCGCGAGCTGAACCTGGTGGATCCGGTGGAGGGCGCGGATCTCCTCTTCGAGGTGCTGTCGCATCCGCTTCCGCAAGCGATCGCGCGCGAAGGGGCGTTCGTCACAGTGCTGCGCGACGTGACCGACCTCAAGCGCGCGGCGACGGAGCTCGAGCGGCAGTATCAGCGTGCGCGTGTCACGGAAATCGAGGCGACGCGCGAGCGCGACCGGCTCAACCTCATCCTCAACAACGTCGGCGAGCCGATCCTCGTCACGGACGATCAATCGAAGATCATCCTGATGAACCCGCAGGCCGAGCAGCTCTTCGAGCTGCCGCCCGGCGTGCAGGATCGTCAGCTCGCGCAGCGGGTGCGGGGGAACGACACGAAATTCACCACGTGGGTCTCCGACTTCGCGATCAGCCCCGTCCCCTTCCGCCGCGAGCGGCTCACCCTCCTGCACCCGCAGGCAGGAGGCGAGCTGCCGGTGGAGGTCGTGGCCGGAAAGGTGATGAACGAGCGTGGCGAGCCGCTCGCGATCGTGTCCGTGCTGCACGATCTCACGAAGCAGGTCGAGAACGAGCGGCTCTACGTGGAGCTGAAGCGGTTCAGCGCCGAGCTCGAAGATCGCATCCGTCTCGCGACCGCAGACCTCGAGGCGCAGAACCTCCGGCTGCAGTGGCAGGCGAACGAGATCGAGAAGGCTTACCGGCTCAAGTCCGAATTCCTCGCCAACATGTCGCATGAGCTGCGCACGCCGATCAATGCGCTCATCGGCTACACCGCGCTCATGCTCGACCGCATTTACGGTGAGCTCACGACGAAGCAGGTGGATGGGCTCACGCGCATCCAGGCATCGGCCCAGCACCTGCTCGCGCTCATCAACGACATCCTCGATCTCTCCCGCATCGAAGCGGGGAAGATGCCGACGCATCTCGAGCCGACGTCGCTGCAGATCGTCATCAACGAGGTGACCGCGCAGGTGGAGCTGCAGGCTCGGCGGAAGGGGCTCGAGCTGCTGTGCGAAGTCGCCGAGAACGTGCCCGTGCTGGTCACGGACCGGACGAAGCTCAAGCAGATCGTGCTCAATCTGTTGTCGAACGCGGTGAAGTTCACGCACAAGGGCTCGGTGTCGCTCACTGCCGACACTCAGGATGGACGCGTGCGCATTCGCGTGCGCGACACCGGCATCGGGATCTCGGCCGAGCATCTCGAAGTGATCTTCGAGGAGTTCCGTCAGGTGGATCAGTCGCGCACGCGCGAGTACGGCGGCACGGGGTTGGGCTTGAGCATCACGCGCAAGCTCATCGCGCTCCTCGGCGGCGAGATCGGTGTGGAGAGCGAGGTCGGTACGGGGACGACGTTCACGGTCACGCTCCCCGTGCGGAGCGAATCGCTGTCGCCGGACGAGCAGATGACGCGCACGATGATCGGCGGCGTCAGTTGACCGGCATCGGGAGGCGGGGGTAGATTCCTTGGAGCAGTCGTCAGCTCTCCGTCGTCAGTCGTCAGCCAGCAGTCGACGGCGCGAGCGGAAGCTGCCCGAGGGTGTGTCCGACGACTGACGACTGACGACCGATCGAATGGTTCCGCCCCGCGCCGTGCGGGGCGTTTGTGTTTCTTCCAGCCCGAGTGCTGCATGTTCGATAACGAGACGCGCACCGTCGTGGTGGTCGGCGCGCAATGGGGCGACGAGGGGAAGGGAAAGCTGGTGGACGTGCTTGCCGAGCGCGCCGACTGGGTGGTGCGCTACCAGGGCGGCGCGAATGCGGGGCACACCGTGGAGTTCGGCGACCGCGCCTTCGTGCTCCATCAGATCCCGAGCGGCATCCTGCATCCCGGCGTGCGGTGCGCGATCGGGAACGGGGTCGTCCTCGATCCCGACACGCTCTTCTCGGAGATCGACGAGCTGGTGCGTGAGGGCGTGGACGTCGAGGGGCGGCTGTACGTGAGCGATCGTGTGCACCTCGTGCTGCCGTATCACAAGCTGCTCGATTGCGAGAGTGCGGCAAGCCGCGCGATCGGGACGACGGGTCGCGGCATCGGACCGGCGTACGAGGACAAAGTGGC
The DNA here is from genome assembly GCA_035687925.1 of Gemmatimonadaceae bacterium. Classification (GTDB taxonomy): domain Bacteria; phylum Gemmatimonadota; class Gemmatimonadetes; order Gemmatimonadales; family Gemmatimonadaceae; genus DASSNR01. The sequence continues at coordinate 11,094 of DASSNR010000351.1, forward strand.
GCGCCGCGGTGTGCGGCTCATCGACCTGCGACACCCCGAGCGGCTGCGCGCCCTGCTCACGCGCGCGGTGGACCACGCGAATCATCAGCTTGCGGGGTTCGGCTCCGAGAAGCGCGCGGATGTGGAGAGCACGATGACGCTGCTCGAGCGTCTGACGCCGCGCCTGCTGCCGCTCGCGGAGGACACGGGGCTCGCGGTACACCGCGCGGTGCGGTCCGGTGCGGCGGTGCTGCTCGAGGGCGCGCAGGGCTCGCTGCTCGACGTCGACCACGGCACGTATCCGTTCGTGACGTCGAGCAACACG
>DASSNR010000003.1:0-17802 GCA_035687925.1 Gemmatimonadaceae bacterium
TGTGGCGACAAGCAGGAAGGTGAACGTCTCGCGCAGCTCGGGATGCTGCGCCCACAGCATGCGGAGCGCACGGAGCCGTTCCGGGATCCCCTTCGTGTAGTCGACGCGGTCGACGCCGAGACCGAGCTGCCGATTGTCGAACGCGTAGCGCGAGCGAAGTCGCTCGGCCAGCGACGCGCTCTCCGGCGATTTCGCAAGCCCTTCGTAGCGGTCGACGTCGATGCTGATCGGGAACGCGGCCACCTGGATGGTGCGTCCCTGGTACTGCACGGTGAGCATGTCGGCGTCGATGTCCGCATCCGACAGGAATTCGGCGACGCAGCCGAGGAAGTTGATCGCGTAGCGCTCCGTCTGGAATCCGATCAGGTCGTTGCCGAGCATGCCGCGCAGCAGCGCGTCGTGCACGTCCTCCGGGAGCAGCCGGAGGAAGTCCGCGGGCGGAAAGGGGATGTGCCAGAACTGATGAATGAGGATCGGCGTCTTCATCTCGCGGATCATTTCGGCCGCCAGGCCGAAGTGGTAATCCTGGATCCAGACGACGGGCTCCTTCTCGGCGCGGTCCACTTCGTCGGCCACCGCGCACGCGAACTTGCGGTTCACATCGCGGTAGCGCCGCCAGTATTCGCTGCTGTACTCGAAGTGCTGCACGAGCAGGTGGCAGAGCGGCCAGAGCGAGCGGTTGGCGAAGCCGAGGTAGTACCCCTCGATGTCGGCTTCATCGAGGAAGACGCGGTGCAGCGTGTAGGCGGGGTGGTCCGGCGGGACCTGCAGCCGCCCATCCCCGTTGGCCATCTCGGCGTCCGCGGTCCCCGAGCCCCACGCGACCCAGACGCCGTGCGTGGCCTGCATGGTGGGGTCGAGCGCGGAGACGAGCCCGCCCGGCGGTTGCCGCACCTCGATGCCGGCGTCACCGTAGCGGTGCTCGTACGGCTCCCGGTTGGACAGGAGAATGAGCGTGCGGTCTTGGAGGTAGTGGGCGAGGTCGGGCATGGCTCAGCCGATTCGAGGCGCACGACGCGTGCCCGGTAGCAGCGCGCCGGTCAGGAGTGCGGGTAGGCAATCGCGCCTCCGCGCACTAGTTTGGGACACGATCAACAGACAGCTTGGATGCGCCTTCACAATATGCACATGCGCAATATGCACAGATGGACGGGAATCGCGATGCTGCTGGTGAGCGCGAGCGCATGCGCGCCCGCCAAGGGGCGCGCGGCGGACGGTGATCCGCTCCGCACCCAGATCACGGCGATGCTCGATCGATCCGCCGGTGCATGGAACCGCGGCGATCTCGATGCCTTCGTGTCGGACTACCTGGACAGCGATCGCACGACGTACATCGGGCGCCACGGCGTGATCCATGGGCGCGCGGCGATCCGCGCCGTGTATGCGCCGCGCTTCGCACAGCCCGGCATGCAGGACTCGTTGTCGTTCGACAAGCTGGAAGTGGACTCGCTGGCGCCGGGTGTGATCAACGTGATCGCCGAGTACGTGCTCTCCCGCGGCGACTCGGTGGTGGCGCGCGGGCCGACGTCGCTGGTGATGGAACGGGTGGATGGCGGATGGAAGATCGTTCACGACCACTCGAGCTGACGATGAAGCGCATTCAGGCACTGGCACCCACGCGGATCGACTTCGGCGGCGGGTGGACCGACGTCCCGCCGTACACCACCGAGCAGGGCGGGTGCGTCTGCAACGTCGCGATCTCACGATGTGCATCGGTGACGTTGACGCCGTCGCCGCGATCCGGCATCACGGTCGATGATGGTGGCATCCTGCACGTGGCGCCCGACGCCAGCGCGCTTCCGCCGGGCGGCGGCGCGGAGATGGCGAAGGCCGCGCTGAAGTGCTTCGACACGGGATCGCTGATCATGCGGCTCGCGCACGATTTCCCGAAGGGCGCGGGCCTCGGTGGGTCCTCGGCAGCGGGCGTGGCCCTGGTCGGTGCACTCTCGGCATGGTGCGGCACGCCGCTCGAGCGACAGGAGATCGCCGAGCGCAGCCGCGAGATCGAGGTCACGCAGCTGCACGTCGCGGGCGGCAGTCAGGATCACTATGCGGCGGCATTCGGCGGCGCGCTCGCGTTGCGCTTCGATGACAAGGTCGCCATGCGGCAGATTCCGCTCCCGCCGTCGCTCATTGCGGCGCTCGAGCGGCGGTGCACGGTCGTCTACACCGGGGAGACGCGGCTCTCCGGCAAGACGATCACCGCGGTGCTCAACGCATACAAGGCGCGCGCGCCGCGCGTGACGAATGCGCTCGCGCGCATGAAGGCGCTGGCCGAGCAGATGATCGGCGCGCTGGAGCGCAACTCAGTGGACGAGCTCGGTGCACTCGTCGCCGAGCACTGGGAGTACCAGCGCATGTTGCACACGCACATCTCCACGCCCGCGATCGAGCAGGTGCTGACGACGGCGCGCGCAGCTGGCGCGATCGGCGGCAAGGCGCTCGGCGCGTCGGGCGGCGGATCGGTGCTGGTGATCGCACCCGAGGCGCGCGCGACGCAGGTGCGCGATGCGGTGTCGCGCGTCGCGCAGCTGCTCCCGTTCACAATCGACACGCAGGGTGTCCGCGTGTCCACGGAGGAGGTGGCTTGACGATCGCTCGCGGCGACGCCGTGGCCCTCACGCGCGAGCTGGTGCGCATCGATTCGCGGAACCCCGTGCTCGTTCCCGGCGGACCGGGCGAGGGTGCGGTGGCTCGCGCGCTCGGCGCCGTGCTCGAGGCGTGGGGCTTTCGCGTCGACGTGCGCGACGCGGCGCCTGGACGGCCGAACGTGATCGCGCGCGCGGGTCGTGGCGGCGGGCCATCGCTCATGTTCAACGGACATCTCGACGTCGTCGGAACGGACGGGATGCGACATGCACCCTTCGACGCCGAGGAGTGCGACGGCCGGATGTACGGCCGCGGCTCGGCGGACATGAAGGGCGGCGTCGCGGCGATGTGCGCCGCGGCGGCGCGCGCAGCCGACCAGGGACTCGAGGGCGAGCTCATCATCGCGGCGGTGATCGACGAGGAGCACGAGAGCGTGGGGACGCGCGCGCTCGTCGCGCAGGGGGTGCGTGCCGATGCGGCGATCGTCACCGAGCCGACGCGGCTCGCGATCGCACCGGCGCATCGCGGCTTCGCGTGGATGCAGGTGACGGTACACGGGCGTGCGGCACACGGCAGCCGGTACGACATCGGGATCGACGCGGTGCGCCATGCGGCACTGCTGCTCGCCGAGCTCGACGCGCTCGAGGAACGAGAGCTGGTGACGCACACGCATCCGCTGCTCGGCCACGCGTCGCTTCACGCGTCGCGCATCGAGGGCGGCACGGGGATGTCGACCTACCCCGACCGATGCGTGGTGGACATCGAGCGGCGCACGGTGCCTGGCGAGACGGTGGAGCAGACGCTGGCGGAAGTGCGCGCCGCGTGCGAGCGCGTGCGCGCACGCCGGCCGCACTTCCGCGCCGACGTGCACGTCATGTTCGCGCAGGGGCCGAGCGATGTGGCGCCCGAGGCGCCGGTGGTACGCGCGCTCGCCGCCGCGATCGACGCCGAGGGCGGGACGCCCGTGGTCGAAGGGCTCAGCGCGTGGACGGATGCCGCCCTACTGAACGAAGCGGGGATCCCGGCGATCTGCTACGGGCCGGGCGACATCGCGCTCGCGCACTCGGCGGAGGAGTGGGTGCCGATCGATGAGATCGAACGTGCGACGAACGTGCTCACGCGCGTCGCGCGCGAGTGGTGCTCGGCGGGCGGGAGCGCATCGTGGCGCAACTGACGCACAGCGAGTACGACGTCCTCGAGCGGGCAATCATCGATGGCCGGCGCATGGTCATCTATCGTCGCGGAACGGAGTACGTGGTGATCCCGCAGGCGCTGCGCGTGCGCGACGGGCGCGAGGTGATCGAGGCCACGCACCCCACGACGGGCGACACGATCACGTTCGATCTCGCCGACGTCGACAGTCTGCACGTCATCAAGTAATCGCCCATGGCTGACGCATCGTTGCCGCGGGTTGCGGTGTACGCGGACGAATCGTGTCTGGGAAACGGGCGCGAGGGGGACAACCCGGGCGGCGCGGGTGGCGTGATCGAGCTTCGGCATCCGAAGAGCGGCGACGTGGTGCGCCGCGACTTCTGGCTCTCCGAGCCGGCGACGACGAACAACCGCATGGCGCTCCGCTCGGGCATCGAAGCGTTGCGCCTGCTGTCCGCCAAAGGGCAGCGATTTTCCGTCGTGTTCACGAGCGACTCGCGCTATCTCGTGGATGGTATGACGGCGTGGGTGTATGACTGGATGCGGCGCGGGTGGAAGCGGAAGGGCGGCGCGATCGAGAACCTCGAGCTGTGGCAAACGCTGGTGGACGCCGCGCGCATCCATCGCGTGTGCTGGCGGTGGGTGCGGGGGCACGCCGGTCATCCGCAGAACGAGTACGCGAACCTGTTGGCGACGCGCGCGGCGGCGCAGCAGACCACGTCCGAGGGCGTGGTCCCGTCGGGGTTCGACGAGTGGCTGGACGCCGAGCGCGCGAAGCGGCGTCTTACCGTCGCGCCCGATCCGTTTCCCGATGCACTTCCCTGCCCGGGCGGGCAACGCGTTACCTGAGCGCGGGGCGGCACGTCTCACGTAGGCCGTCAATTTCTCCCCGAGGTGTGCATCATGAAGAAGGCGCTCTTCCTCCTGGTGGTCGGTATCGCGGTGGGCTACTGGCTGGGTTTCCAGGACGCGCAGAACAACGCCGACAACATCGTCGTGCGAATCGTGCAGACCACCGGTGGCTCGAACCGGAAGAATTTCCGCGGACCGAACGTCGACAGGGAACTGGACAGTCTCTCGCGATAGCAGCCGCATGAATCGCCCCATTACACTCAGCATCCTCATCCCGTGCTACAACGAGGCGGCGACGATCGCGCGAACGATCGACGCGCTGGGGTCGCTGGACGCGCAGCTCGCGCCATCGGTCGCGCTGCAGATCATCGCTGTCGATGACGCGTCATCCGACGCGACGTTCGAGGAGCTGACGCGGCTCGCGCAGTCGAGCGACGGCACGCTCATCGTCGCGCGGCATGCGGTGAATCGCGGCAAGGGGGCGGCGCTCCGGACGGCGCGCGAGCACGCGACCGGCGACCTCGTCGTCATCCAGGACGCCGACCTCGAGTACGATCCGGCCGACATCCCGCAGCTCATCGCGCCGATTCTCGAGGGGAAGGCCGATGCGGTGATCGGCTCGCGCTTCCTGGGGAGCGGCGCGCACCGCGTGCTCTACTTCTGGCACCGTGTGGCGAACGGGATGCTGACGCTGCTCTCGAACATGCTCACCGACCTGAACGTCACCGACATGGAGAGCGGCTACAAGGCGTTCACTCTGGCGGCGTTCCGGACGATGCACCTGACGCGCGAGCGCTTCGGGATCGAGCCCGAGATCGTCGCGCGGCTCTCGCAGATGGGGGCGCGCATCTACGAGGTGCCGATCAGCTATCACGGGCGCACGTACGAGGAGGGGAAGAAGATCACGTGGCGCGATGGCGTCGCGGCGCTCTTCCACATGCTCGGCGCCCGCCTCTCCGCACACCGTCAGCCGCACCTCCCCGCCCGCGTGCGCACGCAACCGGTGCTGGCGATGGAGTACGATCGGAGGTCGTCGGCGAGGGTGGCTGAGGAACGAGAGAGGGTGAAGCTGTGAGCTGTGAGCTCTGAGCTCTGGGTGATGAGTTTGGTTGTGAGCACGGAGATCGAGACCGCCTCTGGCTCACGGCTCACTCACGGCCCAAAGCTCACAGCTCACAGCTCAAAGCTCCAACCCGCTCGCACCCCTTGCGCTCGCGGTGGCTCTCGCACACCTAATAGGGAATACCAGTCGCACGCGTGAACTCGGCGGCATGCCGGCGTGCGCACTCCCTCATGATGAGCAGTTGAACGAGCCATGGACGATCTCGATCGTATGTTTCGCCGTCTCGTGCAGAATATTCGCAACGGGCATCCGGAGTATCTCGCCCGCCCGTTCGAGGTGGCGGAGCTATATCAGCACCTCGTGCCGTACCGGTTGAACCGGCGCGAGCTGGGGATCGAAACGAATCAGGACTACGAGGCCGCGCTGTGCCAGCTCCTCGCCGGCGAGCGTGGCTACCTCACGGGCGACGAGGACATGCAGAGCGCGATCCGCCGGGAGATCGCGAGCGCCAATCCCAACACGGCGGTCTTTCGCGAGTTCGCGGCGTCGCGCGTCGCGCTCTCGCCGGCGGCGGTGCAGCAGCTGAACGAGATGCCCGCCGCGCCGTCGGGCGCGCCCACACTCTCCACCCCACCCACGCCGCGCGCATCGATCGATTCGTTCGCGGCTGGTCATGCGCATCCGCCAAAGCGCGCGGCGGCCGCCCCGTCCGCCGGGACGTTCGCATCGCAGGCCGCGCCGTCAGCCGCGAGCAACAACGCCGGCAACAGCGCGGCCGCACCGTCGGCACGGCAGGCGAGCTCGCCGTCCGCTTCGTCGGCGAAGGCGTGCGCGTACTGCGGGGGCCGGCTGCCGGCGGGGCGCGAGGCGGCGTTCTGTCCGCACTGCGGGCAGAACCTGCGCGTGCAGCGGTGTCCCGCATGCGGCTCCGAGCTCGACGTCAACTGGCGCTTCTGCATCACCTGCGGACGGGGAGTCGCGTCCACATGACGAAGCCGCTCGCCGTGATGCTGCTCGTCCTGCTCGCGGCATGCGGTGGTGAGCCCAGACAGCGCAGTGCGACGGTCGACACGGCCGTGGCGCTACCGTATGACACGTTCGCGCACGAAAGCACGACGACGAGCGACAGCGCGAGCGACACCACGCACGCCACGCCGCCCCTGTCCGACTCGCTCATGGGCACGCACACCGTACCGATGCTCGGCGGCACCGCCGTCGTGCTTCGCGCCGACAGCACGGCGGGCTCCGCGATCTATCATGGCAAGGGTCGCTGCTTCACCTGCCACGGCGCGCAGGCGGATGGGATGGCCACGCTCGGCCCGAGTCTCATCGACACGACGTGGCTGCATGGGAACGGCTCGATCCCCGCGATCGCGCAGGTGGTCACGAAGGGGATCGCGTCGCCCGTCGTCGCGCAGATCGCGATGCCCGCGTTCGGCGGACAGCTCTCACCCGCGGAGATCCATCAAGTGTCCGCGTACGTCTTCGCGCTCACGCACCCCAAGACCGTCGTCGGCGACACGGCCACGGTTGGCGGCACACGCTCCGACACAACGCGCGCGAACGACGTGCACACCGGCACCGCGCCGCGACCCGCGGCACCACCGAGTGCTGCGCGCGACACGAGCGCGATCACTCACCACTAGCTCGCCATGCCACGACTCGCCGTCATCCCGGGCGATGGAATCGGTCCCGAGGTCATCCACGAGGCGCTGAAGACGTTGGAGGCGGCGGAGTCGATCTACCATCCGGGGATCGAGGTCGAGACGCTGCCCTACGGCGCCGATCACTACCTCGAGACCGGCGTCACGCTCCCGCCCGGCGAGATGCAGCGGCTGGGCTCTGCGTTCGACGCGATTCTCGTCGGTGCGCTCGGCGATCCGCGCGTGCCGGGGAACGAGCACGCGCGCGACATCCTGCTCGGCATGCGCTTCCAACTCGACCTGTACGTGAACGAGCGTCCAGCACGCCTCTTCGATGATCGCCTGACGCCGCTCAAGGGGAAGACGACGCGCGACATCGATCTCATGGTGTTCCGGGAGAACACGGAGGGGCTGTACGTCTCGGTGGGCGGCGCGTTCAAGCGCGGCACACTGGACGAGATTGCGATCGCCGAGGAGCTCAACACGCGCAAGGGCGTCGAGCGCATCGTGCGCTATGCCTTCGAGTGGGCGGCCGCGCACGACAAAACGCGCGTGACGATGGCCGACAAGGCGAACGCGATCGCCGCGCACGAGTTGTGGCGCCGCGTGTTCGAGGAGGTCGGGCGTGAGTATCCGGCAATCACGCGCGACACGCGCTACATCGACGCGATGGCGATGGACCTCGTACGCACGCCCGAGTCGTTCCAGGTGATCGTGACCGGGAATCTCTTCGGCGACATCCTCTCCGATCTCGCGTCGATGCTCGTGGGCGGGCTGGGGATCGCGCCGAGTGCGAACCGGCATCCAGGGCGGATCACGATGTTCGAACCGGTACACGGGAGCGCGCCGCCGCTTGCTGGAAAGGACGCCGCCAATCCGGTGGCGGCGATCCTCACCGTCGCGATGATGCTCGACACGCTCGGCGCCCAGGAGGCATCGTGCGCGGTGGAGAACGCGGTGCGCGCGAGCATCACCGCGGGTATTACGACGGCTGACCTGGGTGGCTCGTCCGGGACGCGCACGGTGGGAGACTGGATCGCGACGCGGGTACGCGAAGGAACAGCGTAAAGGTCGAGCCTTCGCCCTCGACACTCCGGACGCGCAGGTCGCCACCCATCCCGCGCGCGAGATCGCGGCTGATCGCGAGGCCGAGCCCCGTCCCTTCGGTGGTGTGCGTTAGCTTTCGGTTCACCTGCACGAACGGATCGAAGATCGCCTCGAGCTTGTCGGCGGGGATACCGCACCCCGAGTCTGTGACAGCGAGGCAAACGAGATCGGGCGGCGCGTCCTCGCACGCCGTCGTCTCCACAGTCACGCGCCCGCCCATGTCGGTGAACTTCGCCGCGTTCGAGAGCAGGTTGAGCAGGATCTGCTGCAACTTGTCGCGGTCGGCGCGGACCATCACGTCGGGACTCAGTCGGAAATCGCAGGATACGCCCTTGGCCGCGAGCTGCAGCTCGATCATCGGTGTCATGGCGGCCACCACGTCAGCCAGCTCCAGCTCCTCGATGGTGTACTCGACGCGTCCCGCCTCGAGCTTGACGAAGTTGAGCACATCGTTGATGAGCCCAAGCAGATGCTGCTGGCTCTTCTGCGCCCGGTCCAGTGCAGTGCGCTGTGCTTCGGTGACCGGCCCATGGATGCCCATGGCGATGAGTTGCAGGTAGCCGGCGATCGCATTGAGCGGCGTGCGCAACTCATGGCTCATCGCGGCCAGAAATTCGCTCTTCGCCTGGTTCGCCCACTCGGCCGCCGTGCGCGCTTCTTCGGCTTCGTGCTGGAGCCGCTCGGCAGCTTGCCGCATCTGCACCGGCTCCGTGACATCGATGGCGTGCACGAAGATCCCGGAGACTGATCCATCGGCCTCGCGGATGGGCTGATAGATGAAGTTGAAGAAGCGCTGTTCGAGGACTCCGTTCCTCAAGTTGTCGAGCATCACGCCCAGCTCAGGGGAGGAGAAGGGCTCGCCCGTGCGATAGACATGGTCGAGCAGCTCGTAGATCCCCTGCCCCGCGAGCTCGGGGAGCGCTTCGCGAATCGGCTTGCCGACGATATCCCGGTTGCCGATCAGACGCCGGTAGTGTCGATTCGCGATCTCGTAGACGTGTTGCGGTCCGCGCAGCACGGCAATCGCTGCTGGCGCCTCCGCAACCAGTGTCGCGAGTTGCCCGCGTTCGGTCTCCGCAACGCGGCGTGCCGCCTGCAAGTCGGCGTCTGCTCGCCTGCGCTGCGTGATATCCGTGAAGAGTACCGCGACACGGCGCGCGTCTACGCCGCTAACGGGGAAGGCGTAGACATCGAACCATCGATGGACAGGTGTTCGTTCCATCTCGAAGCGCACAGGTTCACCCGTCCTGCTGACCCGGCCGTAGGTCTCGAGCCACGCTGGCTCGATGTCAGGGTACACCTCGCGCACCGTCTTCCCGATCACGTCGCGCAGGCCCGTGAGCTTCTCGAAGGCCCGGTTCACCTCTATCCATCGGAAGTCGCACGCCGTCCCGCGGTCATCGAAGAGTACGTCGAGGATGGCAAAACCCTCATCGATCGACTCGAACAGCGTGCGGTATCGCCCCTCGCTTGCCCGCAGTTCGCGGCTCGCGCGCTCCCGCTCGGTTTGATCACGGGTGACCTTGGTGAAGCCGATGAGCGTGCCCGTCTCATCACGCAGGGCCGTGATGACGACGTTCGCCCAGAAGCGCGATCCATCCCTGCGCAAGCGCCACCCTTCGTCCTCGATCCGCCCATCGCGCTCGACGATGGCGAGCATGCGGTCCGGCTTGCCGCACGCCAGGTCCTCGGGTGTGTAGAAGATCGAGAAGTGCCGGCCGATGACCTCCTCGGCCGCGTAACCCTTGATGAGCTGGGCGCCCCTGTTCCAGCTCACGATGTGTCCCGTGCGGTCCAGCGCGAAGATGGCGTAGTCCTGCACCACCTCGACGAGAGAGCGGAAGTCCACCGTCGTCGAGCAGAGCGGGAGAGTTGGCCGTGGGGCGCTCATCGCTCCTCCAAGCCCGTATGGCGCTGGGCGAGAGTGCCGCTCGCATCCTGAGCTCTGCCAAGGGGCACATCCAACCGCGGTCGCGATCTGGTCTTTTCCAATCGATCGGACCTCCCCTTCGTCTTCGCGCGCTCGATCCCATCCAGGATCGACGAGCGGCGTAAGCGGCTACACACCGGCCATAAAGGTGGGCGCTGAAAACGCGCGTCGCCGCACCGGTGAAGACATTCCGGCACGCGATGCGACATCGACGAATATACTACAGCAGCAGGTAGCTCCCCGCCACGGCAGCGAGTGCCGCTATTCCGCGCGCACCATTCGTACCCGCGTGATCTCACGCACCGATGCGCATCCCGCGAGCCCCATCGTGAGATCGAGCTCGGCCAGCACGTTCCGGATCACCTCACGCACCCCGGCCTCTCCCGCAATCGCCAGCCCGTAGACGTACGGCCGTCCCAGACATACGGCGGTGGCGCCGAGCGCGAGCGCCTTGAACACATCGGTGCCGCCGCGGATTCCGCTGTCGAAGAGTACCGGCACGCGTCCGTCGGCGGCCTCGACGACATCCGGCAAGGCATCGAGCGCAGCGATCGCGCCGTCCACCTGGCGGCCGCCGTGGTTGGAAACGATGATGCCGTTCATGCCTGCATCGATTGCTCGGCGGGCGTCACCGGGGTGCAGAATCCCTTTGAGTAGGATCGGGAGCGTGGTCAGCCCGCGCAGAAAGCCGAGATCGCTCCACGCGAGCGACGGGCGTGAGTACGTGGCGATGAAGCGCTGCACCGCGGCCCTCGGCTCACCGGATCGCAGATTCTTCGTGAACGGGCCGGGGAAGTGTCGCGTGATCTCGAGCAGCGCACGCACGGCAGCGAGCGTGACGCGCGGCCTCGGTGCTGCCGTTGCCGGCTCCTGCGCGTGCGCGAGACTCGCACGGAACACGGGGTCGCTCGTGTACTGCGCAACGCCCTTCCCCCGAAGAAATGGCAGATACGCGAGATCGAGATCCCTGGGTCGCCAGCCGAGCATCGTGGTGTCGAGTGTGAGCACGATGGCGCGGCACCCGCACGCCTCGGCGCGGCGGACGAAGCTCGCCACCAGCTCGTTCGACGTGCTCCAGTAAAGCTGGAACCAGCGCGGCACATCGCCCATCGCGGCGGCGCAGGCTTCCATCGGCACGGACGCCTGATTCGAGAAGATCATCGGCACGCGCTCCGCAGCCGCCGCGCGCGCCACGGCGAGGTCGGCCTCGCGGTGCGCCATCTCGAGCACGCCGATCGGCGCGAGGAGGAGTGGGGTGGGGAGGGTGTCGCCGAAGAGCGAGATGGACATGTCGCGACACGACGCGCCGCGCAGCACGCGCGGCACGATGCGCCACCGCTCGAATGCGGCGCGGTTCGCGCGCATCGTGCTCTCGCTCCCCGCGCCCGTTGCCACGTATGCGAACGCCTCGCGCCGCATCACCGCGCGTGCGGCGTCCTCCAGACGCGTCGCATCCGTCGGCACGGCAGGTCGCTTCCCCGCCACGCCGTTCACGAAAATCTCAGCCTGTCGCTCTCGCCCCCGGTCGCGCGGCGGGTGCTGCGCGGGATCGTGCATCGTCACGATGACCCTCTCGCACATTCCTTGAATACGACATGAGCCACAAGCATCTTACGAACATCGGCTCGGGTCAAGCACGCCGAGCGTCGTTCGGACCTACACGCTGGAACTGATCATCGTGAACACCCAGGGCTCCGCTCGCGACATCGTCTTTCTCTCGGGCGTCCGCACGCCGTTCGGCACCTTCGGCGGGACGCTCAAGGACCTCTCTGCCATCGAGCTCGCCGCACAGGCGGCGAGCTGCGCACTCGCCCGCGCGCACGTCGAACCGGACGAGATCGGTGACGTGATCTTCGGCAACGCGCTGCAGACCTCGGCCGACGCGATCTACTATGCGCGCCACGTCGCGCTCAAGGCCGGATGCCCGATCGAGACGCCGGCGCTCACCGTCAACCGACTGTGCGGCTCCGGCTTCCAGTCGATCGTGAGCGGCGCGCAGGACATCATCATGGGTGAGACTGAAACGGCGCTCGTCGGCGGCGGCGAGTCGATGTCGCAGGCGCCGCACGTCGCGCGCGGGCTCCGCTGGGGCGTGCCGCTCGGCAAGGCGCCGGTGCTCGAAGACCTGCTGTGGGAATCGCTCAAGGATCCGATGTGCGGCTTCACCATGGCCGAGACGGCGGAGAATCTCGCCGAGAAGTACCATCTCGATCGCACGGCCGTCGACCAGCTCGCCCTCCGCTCGCAGGAGACCGCGCGCGATGCGTGGGCGAACGGTGTGTTCGACGACGAAGTGATCGGCATCCCGGTGAAGAATCCGAAGACGCGGCAGGTGGAAGAGTTCAAGCGCGACGAGCACATGCGTCCCAACACGACGATGGACGCGCTCACCAAGCTCAAGCCGTACTTCAAGGCGGACGGCGTGGTGACGGCGGGGAACGCATCGGGGATCGGCGACGGCGCGGCGGCGCTCGTCATCTCGAGCGCGGAGTTCGCCAAGAAGAAAAAGCTCAAGCCGCTCGGCCGACTCATCTCGTGGGGGATCGCGGGCGTCGAGCCCAAGTACATGGGGATCGGTCCCGTGCCGTCGTCCAAGCGGGCGCTCGAGCGCGCGGGGCTCACGCTCGACGACATGGATCTGATCGAGGTGAACGAAGCGTTCGCGCCGCAGTGCGTCGCCGTGGAGCGCGAGCTCGGCATTCCGCGCGAGAAGCTCAACATCCACGGCGGCGCGATCGCGCTGAGCCATCCGCTCGCGGCCTCGGGCGCGCGGATCACGGCGCACCTGCTGCACGCGCTGCGTGCCGGCGGCAAGCGCTACGGACTCGGTACCGCGTGCATCGGCGGCGGCCAGGGGATCGCGGTCGTCGTCGAAGCGTACAGCTGAGCCGACGATGCCCGCGATCCGCACGCTCATCGCCGGGAGCGGCATAGCCCTGCTCGCGGCGTGTGCGTCGGTGGGCCCGGGCAACCCGCTGCCGGCGGCGACGCCGGAGACCGGAGCGTCGAGCGCGGCGTGGCCGATCCAGACGCGCGAAGACATCGATCTCTGGCTGCACGGCTACGCGATGCTCTCCGACGACACCACGCAGGTGCCGTTCTTCAAGCGCGGCTACCGCGAGCGGATGACTGCGTTCAAGCGTCGCGCGAACGTCTCGACGCAGCTCGACGCGAACTATCAGACGCTGCACGATCAGCTCGCGCAGCGTCCGGGGTACGTGAGCGGACAGTTCCTCCCACTCTACTTCGGATCGTGGGACGACATGCGTCAGGCGATCCAGCTCTTCCTCGGCGCGAACGGGAATCCGCGCGCGGTCACCGATCCGCAGCAGCAGGCGATCGTCGCCACCTTCGCCTCCGTGTTCCCGCAGCCGGCAGATCGCGATTGGCTGCGCACCTTTACGGCCGCGATCGAGGATGAGAACACGCAGTACTATCAGAATTACTGGAACGCGCGGCAGCGCGACCTCGCACCGGTGCTCGCGCGTACCGACTCGCTGTGGGAGCACACGTACCTCGCGAAGTTCCAGCGCCTGCTCGACAACCAGCAGATGAGCCGCGGCATCGTCTATGCCTCGCTCCCGCTCGACGGTGAGGGGCGGACGATTGCGGGCGGTGTGGCCCAACGCGGGAACAGCCGCGTGACGGTCCCGCTCCCCGAATCGCCGGCCGAGGCACTCGATCCCATCTACGTGTTCGCGCACGAAGTCGTGGGCTCACTCACCGCGCTCGCCGTCACCGAGAACACGACGCCGGCGGAGAAGCGTCAAGGTCTTTCCGATCGCTACACGAGTCCCGCTGCGGTGCGGGGCGGCGAGCTGCTGCTCAAGCGCATCGCACCCGATCTCGCGCCGGGCTATGCGCGCTACTATCTCGCGTCGGCCAACGTGTCGTTCACGACCGGCGATCCGGAGCAAGCGCTCGCGCGCGCCTTCCCACTCCCTCAGCCGATTCTCGACGCCATCGACCACCAGCTCGGCGTGGTGCTCGGCGGCATCTGACTTCCGTGCCCGACGATTCGCCTCGCGCGCCAGTCCCCGCTCCGCTGATCAGCCGCGCCGCGCTCGAGCGCGTGCTCGCGCGGGCAGCGGAGCTGCAGGCATCGGAAGCCGATCCGAGCGAGGCGATGCTCACCGACGATCAGCTGGTCGAGGTCGGGAAGGAGGTCGGCATCGCGCCCGAGCATCTGCGGCAGGCGCTGGCCGAGGAGCGTTCGCGTGTCGTGGTGCCGGAAGAACACGGACGCATCGCGCGCGTGTTCGGGCCGGCGCTCGTGCACGCGAGCCGCACGGTGCGCGGCAATCCCGAGGGGGTCTTCAACGCGCTCGATGCCTGGATGCAGCGTGAGGAGAGCCTGCAGGTGAAGCGCCGCTTCCCGGATCGCATCGTGTGGGAGCCGCGCGCGGGCTTCGTGAGCGACATCCGGCGTGCGTTCAATGTCGGCGGACGCGGCTATCACTTGTCTCGCGCGTTCGAGATCGCCGCGACGGCGTTCGCGGTGGACGCCGACCGCGTGCTCGTGCGACTCGAGGCGAACTTGCAGAACGTGCGGGCGCAGCGCCTTGCCACCGGCGGCGCGACGATGGGCACGGGCGTCGTCGCGACGGCGGTGCTGCTCACCCTCGGCTTCTTCGCGCCGGTGGCGGTGATCCCGACCGCGGTCGGCCTCGCGGGCGGTTACATGACGGCACGCAGCCATGCACCCGTGGTGGCGCGCGCACAGATCGCGTTGGAGCAGGTGCTGGACAGGTTGGAGCGTGGCGAGCTGCCGCGCGCGACGTTCTTCGATGCGATCGGCATGCCGCCCCGCATCATGTAAAGGTTTGTCATCCCGAGCGGAGCGAGGGATCTCGGACACGTGAGGAGATTCCTCGCTTCGCTCGGAATGACATGCTGAACGAACTCTCACACCCTCAACGAACATGGCCGACATCAAGACGGTAGGAGTACTGGGAGCCGGGCTGATGGGGAGCGGCATCGCGCAGGTGGCCGCTCAATCGGGATTCACCACCAAGGTGCGCGAGGTGAGCGACGCCGTATGTCAGCGCGCACGCGCCGGCATCGAGAAGCAGCTCAACCGCGCGATCGAGAAGGGGAAGCTCACGCCCGAAGCGCGAGACGCGGCGCTCGGCAAGCTCTCGTTCACGACGAAGGTGAGCGATCTCAAGGACGCCGACATCGTGATCGAAGCGGTGGTCGAGGACCTCGAGGTGAAGAACGCGATGTGGAAGGAGCTCGACGGCCTGTGTCCACCGAGCACGATCTTCGCGTCGAACACGTCGAGCCTCACGATCGCGGCGATGGCCGCGGCGACCACGCGGCCGGATCGCATGGTCGGGCTCCACTTCTTCAATCCCGTCCCCGTGATGAAGCTGGTCGAGGTGGTGCGCACGGTGACGACGAGCGACGAGACGTTCTCGCGCGCGTTCGCGTTTGCGAAGGCGCTCGGCAAGGAGCCGATCGCCGCGAAGGACAACTCGGGGTTCGTCGTCAACCTGCTCCTCGTCCCGTATCTCATCGACGCGATCAACGCGCTCGAGCACGGGGTGGCGAGTGTGGAGGACATCGACAAGGGCATGATGCTCGGCACCGGCTACCCGATGGGCCCGTTCACGCTCCTCGACTTCGTGGGGCTCGACACGACGTACAAGATCGCCGAGATCATGTTCAACGAGTACCGCGAGAAGCGCTACGCGCCGCCGCCGCTGCTCAAGCGCATGGTGCTCGCCGGGATGTACGGACGGAAGTCGGGGAAGGGGTTCTACGATTACAGCTTCGATCCGCCAAGGGCGAGTGAGTTAGGGCTGTGAGCTGTGAGCTGTGAGCTGTGAGCTTTGGGTTGTGAGCGGGCTATGGGCTAGAGGCCTTTTCGATCTCCGTGCTCACAACCCGGCTCATCACCCAAAGCTCACAGCTCAGAGCTCACAGCTCACAGCCCCCGTTTCCTATCTCTGATGAAGCACCTCCGTGTCGACTGACCTGACCCCCTCTCACTTTCGCGGCATCTTCCGCGACGATGTGCTCGCGCGTGCGCTGTACGCGGAAGGTGCGGGAATCGCGCGGGCACTGCCGGCGGCGGTCGCAGTGCCGCGGGATGTCGATGACGTGTGCGCGCTCGTGCGCTGGGCGCACGAGCAGCGTGTGCCGCTCGTACCGCGCGGGTCGGGGAGCGGGATGGCGGGGGGCGCGGTGGGGCGCGGCGTCATCGTCGACCTGAGCCGGCTCGACGCGCTGCAGCCGGTGGACGCGACGCATCGCCGCGTGTGGGCGGGCGCTGGTGTCGTGCGCAACGTGGTGGATGCGGCGGCGCGCGAGGTCGGGCTCCGCTTCCCGGTCGATCCGTCGAGCGGTGCGTTCTGCACGGTGGGCGGGATGGCGTCCACCAACGCGGCCGGCGCGCACTCGCTGCGTTACGGCTCCACGCGCGCGTGGGTCACCGCGCTCGACTGTGTGTTCGATGATGGCACGCGCGCCGTCGTGCGACGCGGTGCGGCGCCGCCGAGCGAGGTGGCGGCGATTGCGCGCTTTCTCTCTCGCGCGCGGCCGGCGATCCTCGCCGCGCCTGCATCGGCGCTGTCGCACACCGCAGTGCGCAAGAACTCGTCGGGGTACGCACTCGCCGATTATGTGCGGAGCGGCGAGCTGGTCGATCTGCTCGTGGGGAGCGAGGGGACGCTCGCGCTCTTCGTGGCGGTGGAGCTCGCGCTCATCCCCGTGCCGGGCGCGACGAGCAGCCTGCTCGCGGAGTTCCCGACGCTCGAGAGTGCGACCACCGGCGCTACCGCCGCGCGCGAAGCGGGCGCGAGCGCGTGCGAGCTGCTCGATCGCACCTTCCTCGACGTGGCCGCACAGGGCGGCGGCACGGTCACCGTGGATGCGGCGACGGAAGCGGCGCTGCTCGTCGAGGTCGAGGCGGCGAACGCCGAGGGCGCGGCGTCGGCCGCGAACACACTCGCCCAGGTGCTGCGTGACGCGGGCGCCACGAACGTGCGCGTGGCACTCGACCCCGACACCGAGCACGCGCTCTGGGCGCTGCGCCACGCCGCGAGCCCGATCCTCGCTCGGCTCGACCCCGCGCTCAAGTCGATGCAGTTCATCGAGGACGCGGCCGTCCCGCCGGACCGACTCCCCGACTACGTGCGCGGCGTGCGCGCCGCGCTGTCGTCTCGAGGGATTCGCGGCGTGATCTTCGGGCACGCGGGCGACGCACACGTCCACGTCAATCCGCTCATCGACGTACGACGCCCCGACTGGCGCGACGCGCTCGGCGCCGTGCTCGACGACGTCACCGCGCTCGTCGGTCGGCTCGGCGGCACGATGAGCGGCGAGCACGGCGACGGACGACTGCGCACACCGCTGCTCGAGCGCGTGTGGGATCCGACCGCGCTCTCGCTCTTCCGTCTCGTAAAGGAGAGCTTCGACCCGCTCGACACTCTCGACCCCGGCGTGAAGGTCCCGCTCCCCGG
>DASSNR010000039.1:0-5788 GCA_035687925.1 Gemmatimonadaceae bacterium
TGCTGGGGTGGCGCATCGCGCTGCTCGTGTTCGCCGTCGATGTCGCGAAGGGCGCGATCCCGGTGCTGCTCTTCCCGCGCTGGCTGCACGTACCGTTCGCGTCGCATTGGGCGATCGCATTCGGGATCGCGGCCATTCTCGGTCATCTGCGCCCGGTCTTCCTCTTGTGGAAGGGCGGGGGCAAGGGTGTCGCGACAGCGGCCGGCGTCTTCCTCGCGCTCGCGCCGCTGGCGATGCTCGCGGCGACCGCGGTGTGGGCGCTGGTGTTCTATCGCTCAGGGTACGTGTCGCTCGCATCGCTCTCCGCGGCGCTCGCGCTCCCCGCGGGCGCAATGCTCGACTACGGGCCAGCGTCACCGGTGTTCGTCGTCAGCGCGCTCGTGTGCGCGCTCGTCTTCTGGACGCATCGCAGCAACATCGGCCGGTTGCGGCGCGGTGAGGAGCACCGCTTCGGTCACAAGCCCAAGGCCGAGTAATGCGCTGCGCCGTCATTGGGGCTGGAGCCTGGGGGACGGCGATTGCGGATCTGCTCGCGCGCAACGGTCACGCCGTGCGACTGTGGGCGCACGAGCCCGATGTGGTGGACGCGATCAACGCGCGACACGAGAACCCGCGCTTCCTCGCCGGCGCGCAGCTCGCACCGTCGATCGAGGCGACCGGCCGGCTCGAGTACGCCGGCGATGGCGCGCAGTGTATCGCGTACGTGACGCCGTCGCACGTGCTCCGCTCGATGGTGCGCCAGAGCCGGCCGGCGGTGCCGCGCGGCGCCACACTGGTGGTGGCGAGCAAGGGGATCGAGCTCGGCACGCTCGCGACGATGTCGACCGTCGTGCACGAGGAGATGCCGGAGTTCGATGTCGTCGCGCTGTCGGGGCCGAGCTTCGCCACCGAGGTCGTGGCGCGTCAGCCGACGGCGGTCGTCGCTGCATCACGCGCCGTCGATGCTGCCGCGTTCGTGCAGTGCGCGTTCAGCTCCGAGCACTTTCGCGTCTACACGCACGACGACGTGATCGGTGTCGAGCTCGGGGGAGCGCTCAAGAACGTGATCGCGATCGCGACCGGAATCGTCGAAGGGTTGGGGTTGGGCTACAATCCCCGCGCGGCGCTCATGACGCGCGCGCTGGCCGAGATGACGCGGTTGGGCGTGGCACTCGGCGCGTCGCCGCTCACGTTCGCGGGGCTCGCGGGCCTGGGCGATCTCGTGCTCACCTGCACCGGTGCGCTCAGCCGCAATCGCGGTGTCGGCATGGAGATCGGGCGCGGCGCGACGTTGAGCGAGGTCCTCGCGACGCGCGAAACGGTCGCGGAGGGCGTGCTCACCACGCAGAGCGCGCACGCGCTCGCCGCGCGCGAGGGGATCGAGATGCCGATCATCGCGGCCGTCCATCGCATCCTGTTCGAGGAGCAGCCGCCCGAGCGCGCGATCAGCGAGCTCATGGCGCGCGAGCTTCGTGCGGAGCAGGACTAACGAATGCCTCGAGTGACGATGCGTGACAACGAACCCGTCCAGGAATTTTTCTCGATCGGTGAAGTGTGCGAGCTCACCGACCTCAAACCGCACGTCCTGCGGTACTGGGAGAGCCAGTTTCGCTTCCTGAGTCCCGCGAAGAATCGATCGGGGAATCGCGTGTATCAGCGGCGCGAGGTCGACCTGATCCTGCTCGTCAAGCATCTGCTCTACACCGAGAAGTACACGATCGACGGTGCACGTCGAAAGGTGGACGAGCACCGCAAGCACGGTCAGCTGCGCCAGGTGGCACGCGTGGCGCTCGATCTGGAAACGATCGAGAGCACGGAGCGCGAGCTGCGCGAGATCCTCACCCTCCTCGGCGGCACCGACGACTCCGCATGACGGCGTCGGTGGCGTGCGTGGTGCCCGCGCTCAACGCGCAGTCGACGCTGGCCGAGGTGTGCCGTGGGCTGCGCTGCGCCGTGCCGCGTGCGGTCGTGCTCGTGGTGGACGACGGCTCGGCCGATGCGACGTCCGCCGTCGCACGGGCGTGTGCCGATGTCGTCATTCGCTTCGAGCGAAACCGGGGGAAGGGGGCAGCGCTCCGCGCGGGGATCACCGAGGCACTCGCGCGCGAAGCCGACCTGGTGGTGACCATCGACGCCGACGGCCAGCACGATCCCGCGTACGCGCCGCATCTGCTGGCCGCACTCGACGACGCCGATCTTGCGATCGGTGCGCGCGCTCGCAGCGGCACCATGCCGCTCGGGCGTCGGCTCACCAACACGCTGGCCAGCGTCGCCGTGGGCAGGTTGACCGGCGTCGATGTCGTGGATGCGCAGTCGGGGTTTCGTGCAATGCGGCGTGCCGTGCTGCTCGCCGTGCAGGCGACCGGCGATCGCTACGAGTACGAGACGGACTTCCTCATTCGCGCGCTGCGCGCCGGCTATCGCATCGCGAGCGTTCCGGTGCCGACGGTGTACGGCGCCCCCAGCAACTTTCGGCGCATGCGCGACTCCGTGCGCGTCGTGCGAGCGATCTGGCGCCATCGCGCGGGAGCGTCGACGTGACCGTGCATCTCCTCTGCACGAACGACGACGGCATCCTCGCACACGGACTCGAGTGTCTCGTGCAATCGGCGTCGCTCCTTGGCGAGGTGACGGTCGTCGCTCCCGATCGCGAGCAGAGCGCGACGAGTCATTCGCTCACGTTGCACCATCCGATTCGCCCGGTATCGCGCGGTGAGCGACGCTATCAGGTTGACGGGACGCCCACCGATTGCGTGATGCTCGCCGTCGAAGCGCTCATGGAGCATCGCCCCGACTTCGTGTTGAGTGGCGTCAACCACGGGCACAATATGGGAGAGGACGTGCTCTACTCGGGGACGGTCGCTGCGGCCATGGAGGGCGTCACGCTCGGCATCCCCGCCATCGCCATCTCGTTCGCCGGCGGCGAGCTGAAGGCCGATCCCCAACTGCTCTCGGATCAGGTGGACATCCTGGGGTCGCTGCTCAAGCACCTCACGAGGCTCGAGCGCATGCCGCGCGACACGCTGCTCAACGTCAACTTGCCGCCGCGACGTGCGAGCGAGATCAAGGGTGTGCGTCTCACGCGACTTGGCCGGCGCGTGTACTCGGATTCGCTGATGAAGATGCACGACCCGCGCGGCCGCGAGATCTACTGGATCGGCGGCGGGTCGGCGGCGTGGTCCGGCGCGTCCGACTCGGACTTTCGCGCGGTCGAGGAGGGGTACATCTCCGTCACGCCGCTGTCGCTGGATCTCACGCACGAGCGCATGCTCGCGGATGCGACTTCATGGTGGGTGGAACCGTGATCGGACAATTCACCGGTGCGCGCCGACGACTGGTCGAGTCGCTGCAGGAGAGCGGCATCCACGATCTCTCCGTGCTGCACGCCTTCGATCTCACACCGCGCCACGTCTTCGTCCCCACGGGGATGCGCCACCGTGCGTACGAGGACAGCGCGCTCCCGATCGGGAACGGGCAAACCATCTCGCAGCCCTCCACGCATGCGCGCTACCTCGAGCTGCTCCGGCTCACGGGGCAGGAGCGCGTTCTCGAGATCGGGACCGGGTCAGGCTACCAGACCGTACTCCTCTCGCACCTCGCCGCGCAGGTGTTTTCCATCGAGCGCGTGGGCGCACTGATCGACCGGGCGCGTGATGCGATCCGCACCTGCGACGCGCGCAACGTGTCGCTGCTCGTCGGCGATGGCACACTCGGCTGGCGCGACTTCGCGCCGTTCGATGCGATCCTCGTGACCGCGGGCGCGCCCAACGTGCCAGCGCCACTTGCCGAACAGCTCGCGGAAGGCGGGCGCATGCTCATTCCGCTCGGTGGGCGCGAGGAGCAGATGTTGACGCTGCTCACGCGTCGAGGCAACGAGCTCGAGCGTCGTGACATCGGACCAGCCCGGTTCGTCCCGCTCGTAGGCATGCACGGCTGGCCGGCGTAGGGCGAGGCTGCGGGGAGCACACTCGCGCATGAGGCTCGCGGCGCGCTGGCAAGCCACCGCTGCTCCCCTATATTGCTGGCATCCTGGAGACCCGATGGCTGACTTCCCGGACGACGCATCCCCCTCGACTACCGCACCACGGCACAGCTCCGCACCACTTCCTCCCTTCGTCGCACCGCGGGGCGGATCGGGTACGGCGCGGCGGACGCCGCAGCCCGTTGCCCCGTTCTACCGAGGACGCGGAGCACTCGCACGGCTCTACACGCCGCCCGCTGCGCCCACGGTTCGCCGCGCGGCGGATGCGATGGCGTCCACGCCCGTCCACGACATCTCGCGTTTCGAGCAGCCCGAATTGGAAGCGCGAGCGGATGTCGAGCAGGCTGCGCCCGAGACGATTGAGGAGCCGGCGTCGGAGAGCGGAGTCGAGGCATCGGAGTACGAGTCGTCGTTCGTCGATCAGGTGGCCGACGAGGTCGCGGACGACGCGGTGAGCGATAGCGCTGCGCACACGCCATCGGCTGACGCGGAGCCGACGGACGACGACTGGTTTGCGGCGGAGGCGGAAGAGCCGGACGCGCCGCCAGAGCCCGCGCATCCGACACCTGCCTTCAACGACCTTCGTGGGATCGAGCGACTCGCGAGCGATGTGGCGTCCGATGATTTCACGTCCCCATATCCGAGCTATCCCGGACTGAGCGACGAGAGCGGCTCCGGAGATACGCGCGCCTCACACGACGACGGAGCGGCGGCCGCGACTCCTGGTGAGCAGGGCGTCCAGCCGATGGCTCCGGCGGAAGCACAGCCCCACCAGCTCCCCGCCCGTGATACGCTCTCGGTCGTCGCCGAGATGCTCGAACGTACGGCGCTCCGTGTACGCGACGGCCATCTCCCGCTCCCGTCCGATCTTTCGACATCCAGCGACGCGGCCGCGTTGGCCGCAGTGCTCTCGGCGCTCCTGCGCACCCCTCAGAGCTAGTGTGATATGGCGGTCGTCCACCTCGAAGTGCGCGGGGTAGTGCAGGGGGTGGGCTTCCGCTGGTTCACGGTGCGTGCGGCACGCAGGGCAGGGCTTCGCGGATGGGTGCGGAACTGCTCGGACGGTAGCGTGGAGATCACCGCCGCCGGCGACCCTGCGTCGCTGGACCGATTCGTGAATGAGGTTCGACAGGGCCCGCCGGGGGCGCGCGTCGACCACGTACGCGAGCTCCCTGTCGATCACGGTGACAATCTGGGCGACGAATTCGAGGCCGTGCGGTAGCCTCACTCAAGCGGTTGATGCTCAACACGTTGACGCCGACATGACAAAGTCCATTATGAGCGCTGTCGACACCGGCGCGGAGCTCGAGAAGACGTTGCGCCGCACGATCCGCGACATCCCCGACTTCCCGAAGCCGGGCGTCGTCTTCAAGGACATCACGCCGCTCCTGCTCGACGCCGAATTGTTCCGTCGCACCACGGACGCGATGGCGGAACCGTTCGCGGGGGACCGTATCTCGCATGTGATCGGCATCGAGAGTCGGGGCTTCATCCTCGGCGCGCCGATCGCCCAGCGGCTCGGTGCGGCGTTCGTCCCGATTCGGAAGCGCGGCAAGCTCCCGTCGCTCGTGGAGAGGATCGAGTACGCGCTCGAGTACGGCATCGATGCGCTCGAGGTCCACCGTGACGCGCTGCACGACGGACATCGCGTGCTCGTGGTCGACGATGTGCTGGCGACCGGTGGGACCGCCGATGCCGCATGCCGAGTGGTGGAGCGGTTGGGCGCGACGGTAGTGGGATGCAGTTTTCTGATGGTGCTGACGTTCCTGCCGGGTTGGGATCGGCTGGCAGGGCGTCGCGTCGTGTCGCTCCTCCGATATTGAATCC
>DASSNR010000099.1:0-5594 GCA_035687925.1 Gemmatimonadaceae bacterium
GCTGGCTCGCAGCGGCGCCTTCCCCCGACGCTGCCTCGCGTCACTCCGCTCGCATCGCGATGAGTGGATCCGCCCGTGCGGCGCGGAGCGCCGGAACGAGAGCGGCAACGAGCCCGGCCACAATCATGAGCATCGATGCACCGACCCACGTGAACATGTCCAGCGGACTCACGCCGTACAGCATGAACTGCATCAGGCGAGTCACCGCCCACCCGGCGACGAGGCCGCCCACCAGTCCGCCGAGAATCATGCGCAGGCCGTCCCGCATCACGAGCCGCACGAGCGTGCCCGTCGAGCCGCCGAGTGCGGCACGGATCCCCAGTTCCTTGGTGCGCTGCGCGACGGCGTAGGCGAGCACGCCGTACAGGCCAGCCACTGCGAGCACGATCGCGACGCCGGCGAACGTCCCCAACAGGCTGAGATAGAATCGCGGCCGGCCGAGGCTGTTCGCGATGACATCGCGCATCGGGAGCACGTGCGCGACCGCGGCGTTCGGGTCGACGCGCCGGATGGCAGCGCGGATGGCCGCGGCGACGGCAGCCGGATCGCCTCGCCGCACACGCACCATCATCGGGAAGTCGGAACCGCCACCGGCCTGCGCGTACGACCAGTACATCTCGGGAGCGGTCGGGTGGACGGGCCCCTGGTTCCGTACGTCGCTCACCACACCGACGATCGTCGCGAAGCTGTTGTCGCCGATGTAGAAGCGCGCGCCCACCGCGTTGCCGTCGGGGAAGTCGCGCGCGGCGAGCGCCTGGTTCACGACGACGACGGGCGGTGCGTCCGGCCGTCCATCGTCCGAAGGGCGAAGCAGGCGGCCGGCGATCAGGCGCTGCTTGGTGACAGTGAAGAAGCTCGGACTCACCTCGCGCTCCTCGACGAGCGGCAGATCCGTCGGATCGGGCGGGGTCGCGCGCCCCTCGTAGTGGATGTTGCTGTTGTATCCCCAGTTGGCGTACGGCACCAAGTCGATCGCCCCCGCGCTCTCGACACCGGGAATCGCTTGGATCGCGTCGAGCACGGGACGCAGGAATCGCTGGATGCTCGACCCGTCCGGGTAGTCGCTGGACGACACGGTCACGTCGAGCGTGAGCACGTGCGCCGTCTCGAACCCGGGATCGTTCGACAGCAACCGCGCGAAGCCCTTGAGCACCAGCCCGGCTCCGATCAAGAGGACGACAGACAGCGCAATCTCGACGACGACGAGCGCGTGGAGTGCGCGATGCTGCGCCTTGCTCGTACCACGAGCGGCGCGCAGGGCGTCCTGCGGATCGACGGAGGCGCTGCGCCACGCGGGCACCGCACCGCAGAGCAGCGCGACCAGTAGTGCGAGGAGGAGCGCGAAGACGACTACCGGGACATCGACATGCAGGTCGGCGAGTTGCGGAAGTTGCAAGGCCGCCAGCGCGCCGATGGTTCGCACGCCGACCACCGCCAGCACGAGCCCGAGTGCGGTGCCGATGAGCGTGATGAGCAGACTCTCGGCGAGCGCGACGCGCATCGCGCCCCATCGCGTGGCGCCAAGTGCCGCGCGCACCGCCATTTCGCGCCTGCGCTGCACCCCGCGCGCCAGGAGCAGCGCGGCCACGTTGGTCGCGGCGATGAGCAGGACCATGACCACGGCGCCGAAGAGCAGGAGCAGCGGCGCGCGCACGGACTTCACGCTCTCCGACTGCAGCGCCGCGACGCGAATCCCTTCGCCGTGCAGCTGCGGGAAGGATGTGACGATCCCCGCGAAGATCGCGCGCAGCTCCGCCTGCGCGGTCTGCGGCGTGGCGCCGTCCGCCAGACGGCCGACGAGCTCGAGGACGTTGCTGCGCCGCTCGGTGAGCTGCCGCGGCTCGAAGCGCAGGGGGAGCCAGACATCGCCGCGGAAGAGCTGCGGACCCACCGGCACCTCGAAGTGCGGCGGCGCGATGCCGACGATCGTCGTCGGTGTGCCATCGATGCTGACCGTACTGCCGATCATCGACGGATCCGCGCCGAACGTCGTGCGCCAGAGCTCATCGCTCAGCACCACCACATCGGGCTGACCGGGCGCGGTGTCCGCTGGGAGCAGCAGTCGCCCGCGCTCCGCTGAAACCCCGAGCATCGGGAACAGATTCCCGGTCGCGTACACTTCGCGCGCCTGCGTTCCGTGTCCACGGACGGATAGGAGCCCCGTGCGCCCCCAGAGCGCGGCGAGGTCGGTGAGCCGATGCGTGCGGTGCGCGAGGTCGATGTAGTTCGGAACGGACTGCGGCCACGTGCCTTGCGGTCCGGTCTGCGGCGTCGTCCGAAACACGGCGACGAGGCGATCCGGTGTCCGGAACGGAAGCGCCGTGAGCAGCGCATGGTGAATCGCGCTCGAGATCGCGGTGGTGGCGCCGAGGCCGAGCGCCAAACACAACACTGCCGAAACCGAGACAACCGGCGTGCGCAGCAGTGCGCGGACGGCGCTCCGCAGATCGACGAAGCTGAACAACGTCATCGGGCCGTCTCCGTTCCTGAGATCGGATGTAGACAGTCGATGCAGCGTGAAGGTTGAGCCGGGGGTCCGTTCGGGCGGCTGCTCAGCGATCCACTGTCGTCTCCGCCCCGTTCGCCCTAAGGTACCGCCCAAGCCACTGGTCCGATACCTCCTGAATGAGCTGATAGCTCTGCGCGTTGTACGCCGCTCCATGCCGCCCCGGCGGATAGATGCGCAACGCCACGTCCTTCCCATCGTTCGTCAGCGCCGTGAGCAGCTGCATCGTGTTCCGCGGATGCACGTTGTCGTCCATCATCGAGTGGATGACGAGCAGGTGCCCCGCGAGCTTGCCGGCGTTCTCGACGGCCGAGCTCGACTCGTAGCCCGCGAGGTTGTCGCCGAGCAGGCTCATGTAGCGCTCGGTGTAGATCGTGTCGTACAGCCGCCAGTCGGTCACGGCCGAGTTCGCGACGCCGACGGTGAAGATGTCCGGGTACATCTCCATCGTGTACACCGTGCTGTACCCGCCGTAGCTCGTCCCCATGATCGCGATGTGCTTCGCGTCCACGTACGGCAGCGTCGCGAGATACTTCGCGGTCTCTGCGAAGTCGTGGCTCTCCCACTTGCCGAGGTGCTTGTAGACGACCTTCATGAACGCGCTGCCGTAGTTGTTCGACCCGCGGTTGTTGACGCCGATGACGATGTACCCCTCCTGCGCGAGCCACTGACTCCAGCCGCTCGGGCTGAACTGGTCGTACACTTCCTGCGAGCCCGGGCCGCCGTAGATCGCGAAGATCACCGGATACTTGTGCGTCGAATCAAAGGGGACGGGTGTGATCATCGACGCATCGAGGCGCACGCCGTCCGATGTCGTGAAGCTGAACAGCTTGGGCGCCGAGTACGCGTGCGACGCGAGCCACTGCGTCACCTGCGAGTTGTCCTCGAGCGTGCGCAGCTTGCGTCCCGACGTCGCCCACAGCTCCACCTGCGTCGGCTTGTCCACCGACGACCAGCGGTCGATGTAGTACGTCGTGTTGGGCGACATGTCGATGTGGTGCGTCCCCGTGACCGTCGTGATGCGCCGTTGGTGCGTGCCGTCGAAGCGGATCGCGTACAGTTGCCGCTGCGTGGGCGCGGCCTGTGTCGACGTGAAGTAGATCTCCTGTCGCTTGGGGTCGACGCCCTCGATGCGCGTAACACTCCAATCCCCGTGCGTCACCTGCTTGATGAGCTTGCCCGAGTAGTCGTAGCGGTAGATGTGCTGCCAGCCGTCCTTGTCGGAGATCCAGAAGAACTCGTGCGCCCCCTCGGGGAACGACATGAGATCCTGCACGCCGGCGTAGAAGTCGTAGACATCGATCCACGTCGGTGACGTCTGCGTCAGCACGAGTCGCTTGCCGCCGGTGTTCACGTCGAAGAAGAACAACTTCAGCTCGTTCTGCTGGCGGTTGAGCTGGAGGACGGCGAGTGTGTCGGGGCGGCTCGTCCAGTAGATGCGCGGGATGTAGAAGTCGCCCTGCGCACCCGTGTCGAGCCACGTGCGCTTCCCCGTGTGTACATTCACGACGCCGATGCGCACGGTCGCGTTCGAGTCGCCCGGCTGCGGGATGCGCAGGCTGTCGTACTTCGGGTGCCGGCCCTCGTAATTCGTGAGCTGCACGATCGGCTCGGCACTGTCGTTCGTCTGCCAGAAGGCGATGAAGCGGCTGTCCGGCGACCAGTTCCACGCCTGCGCGAGCCCGAACTCTTCCTCGTACACCCAGTCGAAGTGTCCGTCGTAGACGTGCTCGGTCGCGTCGTGCGTGAGGCGCGTCTCCTGATGGTTCGCGAGGCTCTCGACGTACATGTCGCCGCCGCGCTCGACGCCGATCATCGTGCCGTCGGGCGAGAGCTCGGCCGTGCGCGCATCGCGTGCCGCGAGCGTGAGCGCGTGATCGGCGAGCGAGTAGACGTAGTAGTCCGAGATGCCGGAGCGTCGATACAGCCGACGGAAGTTCGTCTGGAAGACGAGATGCTTCGAGTCCTTCGCCCACTGGAACGACTGGTAGGTGAAGGGCTCGTTCGTCCCCGGGACGGTGAGTCCCTGCGCCGAGAAGAGGAGCGTGTCGCGGAGTGTCGCGGGATCGAAGGCGCGGATCACTTCCTGTCGCGTCTGCGGATCGCGCTCGATGTACGAGAAGCGCGCGCCGCCATCGATCCAGTTGACATCCTGCGGCCCCGAGCGGCCGGCGAGCACGGCAGTGGCGCGGAGCGCGCTGTCGAGATTCTGGAACCGCGCCTTCTGCTGAGCGCGACTGGTGGCGGGGACGACGAGCATCATCGCCGCGACCGTGGCGGTGAGAGAGCGAGTGCGGAGGAGCGGCATCACCAGGGGACGCCGCCGCGGGGAACATGTCGAGCCAGATGGAACGCGCATGGGTGACATCACTGGTTGGAGTTCGGCCGCTTGATGAGTGGCGGGATGGAGAGGAGGGCCCAGAGTACCTCGAGGAGGATGAACCCCCACCGCCGATCGACGATGGCGATCCACGCGAGGAGCCCCGAGCCGACGAGGTTCATGAGATTGTACCACGCATTCTCGCGTCCCATCCACCCGCGCTGGTAGGTGAAGTACGCGACGAGCACGAGCACGGCGCCGGTGAGCGAAATCAGTTGATAGAGCACGACGATTCCATGAAGTTTCAGGGTATGCGTTGGGGCTATCTGGCACTCGCACTCACGTGGCGCACGGTCCGCCACCCATCGATCGCACCCGATCTCGTGCGCGTGGCGTGGCGATTCCGGTCGCGCCGCTGGTATCGGCACGCGCCGTTCCTTCCGCTTCCGGCGCGCGACTACGTGCGGTGGCGGATGTACACCGCGTACGGCGACTACGATGCCGTCCCGCCCGCAGATGATGTCATCCGGTATGCGCGATGGGTAGGCAGCAGTCGATGACGGCCGTCCCGGCGCCAGTGTCATCCGTGTCGCCTACATCCTCTACGTCGACGGTGTCACCTGCATTCGCCGAGTGTGTGAAGGCGCAGGCGTACGGGCTCGGCTTCGATCTCGCCGGCATCACGACGCTCGGCCCTGTAGAGACGGCGGACGCGTTCGATCGGTGGGTGGAGCGCGGATTCGCCGGCGAGATGGACTACCTGCCGAG
>DASSNR010000104.1:0-2549 GCA_035687925.1 Gemmatimonadaceae bacterium
GACGTAGACGAGGGTGTTCGCCGTGCCCAGATCCACCGCGATTTCATTCGCGGGAAGCCAGGACGTGAAGTTCAATGACGGGAGCTTCATCGAGAAGCCGGCGGCAACATGGCTCACAAGCTAAACGTGCCCCTTGGTATGGGGAAGTTGTGCCTTCGCTGGTGTCCCGAGCGCAGCGAGGGATCTCGCTCGACCACCGAGATCCCTCGCTGCGCTCGGGATGACACGCTCCGGGGCCCGGCGCGCGCGGTACGGGATCCAGCTCGCAACATTCAGCTGTCATGACCATAGAGACGACCGATTCACACCCGCGGGCCGCGGGGCGCTCGATCGCGGACGCCATTCGCAATCGACGCACGTTCGCGATCATCAGCCACCCGGATGCGGGGAAGACCACGCTCACCGAGAAGCTGCTGCTCTACGGTGGCGCGATCCATCTCGCCGGCTCGGTGAAGGCGCGTCGCGCGGAGCGCCATGCGACCTCCGACTGGATGGAGCTGGAGCGGCAGCGCGGCATCTCGGTGACGTCGAGCGTGCTGCAGTTCGAGTACGCCGGGTATCAGCTCAACCTGCTCGACACGCCGGGGCACCAGGACTTTTCCGAGGACACGTATCGCACGCTCATCGCGGCGGACAGTGCGGTGATGCTGCTCGACAACCGGCGTGGCGTGGAGGATCGCACGCGGCAGCTCTTCGATGTATGCAAGCGGCGGCGGATGCCGATCGTCACCTTCGTCAACAAGTGCGACCGGGCGGGCGCGGATCCGCTCGCGCTGATGAGCGGCGTCGAAGCGGACCTCGGCATCGCCTGCTATGCGGCGACGTGGCCGATTCATCGCGACGGAGGATTCGTCGGCGTCTACGACCGCCGAATTAGGCAGATCTACCTATTCGACCGCGGCACGGATCACGGGGCGCAGCGCGCGGGCGTCCAGGTGCGCACGCTCGATGACCCCGAGTTGCGCGAGCTGCTCGGCGCCGCCGCGCACGAGCGGCTCGTCACCGATGTCGCGCTCCTCGACGAGGCGGGACACGAGTTCAGTCACGACGCGCTCCTCGCCGGCGAGATGACGCCGATCTTCTTCGGGAGCGCGCTCACCAACTTCGGCGTCGAGCCGTTCCTGCGGGAATTTCTCCAGCTTGCGCCGCCGCCGTCGGCGCGCGAGTCGTCGGCCGGCGTCATCGAGCCGACGCAGGAGGCGTTCACCGGATTCGTCTTCAAGATCCAGGCGAACATGGACCCGCGGCATCGCGACCGCGTCGCGTTCGTGCGCGTATGCTCGGGGCGCTTCGAGGCCGGCATGCAGGTGACGCACGTGCGCTCGAGGAAGCCGATGCGACTCTCGGCGCCGCAGCAGTTCCTGGCGCGCGACCGGAGCGCGATCGAGGAAGCATGGCCGGGCGACGTGATCGGCGTCGTGGACAAGGGGACGCTCCGCATCGGCGACACGCTCTCGGCGGACGGTGCGCTCGAGTTCAGCGACATTCCGCGCTTCGCGCCGGAGCACTTCGCGCGCATCACGGTGTCCGATCCGCTGCGCCGCAAGCATCTCGACACCGGATTGCGGCAGCTCACCGAGGAGGGCGCGGCGCAGGTGTTCTACGCCGAGGGCGAGATCGGTCCGACGCCGATCGTCGGCGCGGTGGGGCTGCTGCAGTTCGACGTGATGCTGCATCGACTGGAGCATGAGTACGGCGTCCCGTGCCGGCTCGAGCGGCTGTCGTATCGATTCCCGCGCTGGGTCACCGGCGCGGAGGACGACATCGCACGGATCGCACGAGCGCGTGGGCATCTCCGGCTGTTCGACGCGAAGGGGAATTCCGTGCTCGTGTTCGAGGATGCGTGGGCGCTGCGGTCGACGATCGATCACGAGACGAAGGTGACGTTCTCGGAGATCGCGCCCTAGCTCACCCTTCGAGAAAGAACGCGCTGATCCACGGCTTCGTGAGCCGGTGCACGCACAGCCACGGTAGCATGGCGAAGCTCACGTCGCGCGGCCGCCGGCGCATCCAGAAGCGGCCGAGTGCATCGTGCACGCGCTTGAGCCGCATCCAGCTTCGCGTCTTGGGGCTCGGATATGCGGGCTCGAGAATCCGCCGCGCCACCTCCTCACCCGTGACGAGCGCGGCGTAGATCCCCTCTCCCGTCAGCCCGGATGCGACGCCCGCCGCATCGCCCACCAGGTGCACGCCGCGGGGGAAATCGAAGCCGTGATGCTCCACCTCGATCGTCGCGCCCTCGTACGGCGTGCCGTCGGCATCCACGCACAGCGCGCGCAGGCGCTCCTGCAGGTACGGACGGATGCGCGACGGCGGTACGAGTCCCTTGTGCGCGCCAGCGCCGATCGACGTGTAGCACTCGTGCGGGAAGATCCAGAAGTAGCCGTTCGCGAGCACGTCCGACTCGTACTGGACGAGCAGGTGCGGCAACCGCACGCCGCTGACGTTGTACTCGGCGGCGTAGAATGCGCGCGGTGATGGCACTCGCAGCGCGCGCCGCACGGCGGACGTCGAGCCATCGGCGCCGATGAGATGCCGATAGCGAATGT
>DASSNR010000133.1:0-2841 GCA_035687925.1 Gemmatimonadaceae bacterium
CCCGCGAGCCCGTCGCCGATCCCCGCGGTCGCCACGATGCGCACGTGCGTGTCGTCGCTCACGAGCGCGACCACACCGCCCTCCGCGCGCGCCACGTCGGTGACCGCGTCCATGTAGCAGCGCAGCACGCGCTCCGGCTGCAGCTCGAGGGCGATCTGCTGCCCCAACGTCCACATGCGCTGCATCACACGCTGGGCTTCCGCGACGTCGCGCGTGCGCTCGGCGACGCGGTGCTCCAGCGTGACCGACAGCTCGCGCTCGGCGAGGACGGTGTGCTCGAGCACGACGGTCGCGCGCTGCTGCGACCAGAGCGCGTACCCCGCGCGCACGCCGAGCAATACGGCGAAGAGCGAGAGCGTGATGCCGAGCGGGATGCTGGGATCGCCGCGCAGCGTCATGGCGAGAATGGAGCCCGCGGCGATGAAGATCGCGACGACGATGGAGACGGTGCGGATGGTCGCCGCGCCGCTCGCGTAGGCGGGCAGCTCGCCCGACTGCGCGGGCTCGAGCACGCGCGAGACATCGGCGGCGCTGATCCACGCGAAGGTGGTGATGGCCCAGAGCGCGGTGATCGGCGCGGTGATCCCCTGGCGTCCGACGAGCACGTCGTGCGCGAAGAGC
Source organism: Gemmatimonadaceae bacterium (assembly GCA_035687925.1). Classification (GTDB taxonomy): domain Bacteria; phylum Gemmatimonadota; class Gemmatimonadetes; order Gemmatimonadales; family Gemmatimonadaceae; genus DASSNR01. Next base: position 622 of record DASSNR010000133.1, read on the forward strand.
AGGTTGGCGATGGCGAGCGCGACGGTGCCGAGCGCGAGCCCGGTGGCCACACGCTGACCCAGCGCTTCACCGCGCCACGAGAGGAGGAGCGCGATGAGGATCAAGTTGCCCGCCGCGACGGTATCCCATGCGACGACGAGCATGCGCATCCCGAGCCCGAGCCCGCTGTCGCTCGACGGCGCTTCGCCGAGCTGGACGATGACGATCGCCGCCGCGAGCACGAGGAGCATCGCGTCGACCACCGCCTCGAAGTGCATCCAGTTGCGGTGCCGGTAGCGGCCGAGTGCGGTCGCGAAGCCGAGCATCATCATGAGCTGCGCGCCGAGCCCCGCGCACACATCCATGGTGGACGGTGTCGGGACGCCGGTGATCGCCGAGCGGACGGCCCACGCGCCACCGGAGACGATGGCGAGGAGGCCCGCAGCGGCGAGCGAGGCGAAGAGCGTGCGTCGCGTGCCGGTGGTGGTGTGCGCGGCGTGAATGGAGACGGCGATCGCGCAGACGACCTGCCCGAGGAGCAGGACGCGGGGCGCGATGGTCGATACCGCCCGGTCGGTCGGTGGCGCGAGGAGCAGGACGAGCGTGAGCACGCACAGTCCCTGGCCGAGCGTCGCGACATTCAACGACCGAACCGATGCGGTGATGCGGTGCATGAAAGGGGTAGAAGGGGGAGGGGCTGTGAGCTGTGGGCTCTGAGCTGTGGGTTGTGAGCGGGCTGTGAGCCAACGGCGTTCGGGAGCTCCATGCTCACAACCAAGCTCACAACCCGAAGCTCAGAGCTCACAGCTCACAGCACTTTCCCGCTTACCAATCCGCCCACTCGTTCGTCACGTCCAGTGATGGACGCGCGAGTGGAGGATTGGTTGCGGCAGGGCGGGCAATGGCGCCGCGCACTCCCATCGCACCTGGCCCAATTCTTTACTCAGACGGAAGCGGGCCGGCCGCAGCGCCGGCCGCAGGAGGGTAGGACCGTGGTCTTCGATCGGAACGAACGCGAGCCGTGGCAGTCGGACGACGAGCCGGAGGATGCATCGTGGTCGCTCGAGCATCCGCTCGGCGACCCTGAGGCGTGGCGCGGTGACGCTGACAGCACCGACGCCGAGAGCGCCGACGCGTGGCGCGAGTCGCCGGCAGGGAGCGAGTGGCCCGAGTGGGACGCGGGCCCCGAGTATCAGATGTGGAAGCGGATCGCGGAGGAAGAGTGAGCTGTGAGCTCTGAGCTGTGGGTGATGAGTTGGGTTCTGGGCACGGAGATCGAGAACGCCTCTGGCTCACCGCCCCACTCACAGCCCAGAGCTCATAGCTCAAAGCTCACAGCCGGATCCGCAGCTCACCTCAGTGAATCCCCTTCCCCATCCTCCCCCAGCGAATGCGCCAATCGAAGAGGCCGACGTAGTCGATGGAGAAGTAGATGAACATCGGCTTGCCACGGATGTTGGCGCGGGGGACGAAGCCGTAGTAGCGCGCGTCCTTCGAGTCGTAGCGGTTGTCGCCCATCGAGAAGTAGTGATCGGGCGGGACGACGAAGGGACCCCAGTTGTCGTGCGTGGGCGCGGCGGGTGGCGGACCGAAGCGCGAGTTCGTGATGACGACTTTCTTCTGCCAGTTGAACGCCGTATCCGGCTCATTGGGCGCGATGGGAGGCGTCACCATCGGAAATGGCAGCGGCTTGGCAACGCCATTCACGTAGAGGAGTCCGTTGCGCATGTACAGCGTGTCGCCCGGGACGCCCACGATGCGCTTCACGACGATCGGATTGCCATCACTCGCATCGGGCGATTGGTAGATCGCCACCTTCCCACGCGGCGGGTCGGCGTAGCCCGGCAGATTGATGTGCGTAAAGGGGATGTGCGGGCCGTAGGCGAGGTTGTTGACGAAGAGAAAGTCGCCGATGAGCAGCGTCGGCTGCATGCTCCCTGATGGGATGCGATACGCCTCGATGAAGAAGGTGCGCAGAATCAGGAAGATGATGACGATGCCGAGGAGCGACTTCGTGGTATCCCAGAACGCGCGCGATGCGGGTTGCTTCCTGGCTCCACGGGCCTCGGCGACGACGTTCTTCGACGTGGCGCGTGTGCTCGGGCGATGCTTTGTGGCCACTGACCGTCAGGGCGAGAGTGAGGAGGACGAGCGGTAGACTCTCGAATTCTGCGAGGCGGGCGCCGGAAAACCAAGGGGCGACGAACGCAGCGGGGGGCGCGCTCGTGATGAGCGCGCCCC
>DASSNR010000136.1:0-2500 GCA_035687925.1 Gemmatimonadaceae bacterium
CATGAAGTCGATGTGCCCTGTCGTCTCCCAGATCCCCGTGCGGCTCACGAACCCCAGCGTCGGGTTGAATCCTGCATCGATGCGGTAGAGTGAGACGAAATTGTCGAACAGGTCGTTCGGGAAGTCCGTGCCGTAACGCCAGGCGACGGGCGTACCCCGCACACCGAGCGTCTGAGTACCCGCGATCCAGAATGACGGCTCGAGATTGTGCCCGCCCACCACCAGTGGGAAGTCGACATCGAGCCCGCCCGCGCGCTCCGCACCGTGCACACCGGGCCCCGCGCGCTGCATGGCCATCGCGCCCACATACGAGCGCGTGAAGAGATCGTGTTTGATGCGAAGGACGGCATCGTTCGCGTCGTCGCCCGCCCCCGTGCGCGTGTCGAGCAACCCGACGGTCCACGGCCCCGCCTTCCCGTAGAGTCGAGCTCCCACCAGGATCGGCACCGCCTCGCCGCTGTCGCTCAAGCCGATGCGGCGCGAGTAGAAGAGCTGCGCGCGGCTTTCGGTGCCAAAGGCGAAGATCCCGCTCGACTCGAGGAAGAACTCGCGCTTCTCGGGAAAGAAGGTGGGGAAGCGGGTGAGGTTGATCACCTGTCGATCGACTTCCACCTGCGCGAAGTCGGTGTTCGCGGTGAGATCGGCCGTGAGCGTGGGGGAGACGGCGAGCTTGGCATCGAGGCCCACTTTCCCATCCATTCTGGCGCCGGCCGTCGTCGCGCCCGTGACGTCGTGCTCGCTCTCGATCGCCTGACCCAGCACATAGGGAAGGAGCGCGATGTTGCGCTGCCGCGTGAGGCCCTCGAGGCGCACGAGCGCGCCTTCGTTCTGGAGCTGCGTGAGCCCCTGCGTGCGTCCGTACGAGCGCCAGAGATCCTCCTCGTTCTTGCGCCGGATGAAGCGGCGGACATTGAAGCCGAAGGTGGGCGACCCGCCCGAGCGGAAGCGGAGCGTGCGGAAGGGGATCCGGAACTCGGCCGTCCAGCCCGTACTGTCGCGCGACGTCGCAATATCCCAGATGCCATTCCAATTTTCGTTCTCGTCGTCGAGCCCTGCGAGCTGCGCATCCCACATCGCGCCGTTCGCATTCGTGCGGAAGAGGAAGCCGCTCCGATGATCGTGAAAGCCGTCGATGAGGAGCGTGATGTTGTCGTCCGACGAGAGGTCGGCGTCGCGCCGGAGTTGTGTGGCGCGGATGCCGGCCACGTCGCGGTCGTACGCGCGAACGCCGATGTAGAGCGCCTCTCCGTCGCGCACCACCTTCACCACCGTGCGTTCGCTGGCGCTCGCGCCCTCGAGAGGTTCGCGCTGCCGGAAGTCGGTGATCGAATCCGCGGTTGCCCAGAAGGGCTCGTCGAGTCGGCCGTCGAGCCGTGCTTTGGTCGTGACCGTGGTGACGCGGATGGTCGCCGCACTTATGGAGGTCCGAGTCCCGGAGCGCCCCAGCCCGGCGCCGTCTTGCGCCGCGACGGTGGGCCCCGTAAGCCAAGCGAGCGTGGCGCCGAGCAGCGTCATGGTAGGGACCAATCGACTCATGTCGGCGCCAGAATGCGGAGCACTGGCCGCCCGCCGACGTTTTGGAGCGGGAGATAGACGAGATGCGTGGTGGGATCGACGGCCACCGAGTGCGCGTGCGGCGCGCGGTACGTCCCCTTGGACTGGAGCGCGCCTTCATCGCTCTCGTCGAACACCGAGATCACGCCAGACTCCGAGGCCACGTAGAGCCGCCGCAGCCCGGGATCGAAGGCGAGCACGTCGGGATCGTCGCCGAGGGGAAAGGTGGAGGTCACCTGCATGGAACGCAGGTCCACCACGAGGAGCGTCGCGTTCCCCTCGTTCGCCACGAACGCCAGCCGTCGGGGCGCGTCGATGTATACGCCGTGCGGATGGTCCGCGCCGCGCAAGTCGAACCGCGCGATGATGGTGTCGCCTTGAGGATCGATGGCGACCAGCTGGTTACGGGTCTGCACTGCCACCAGGACGCGGCGCGCGACGGGATCGTACTGGGTGTTCCCCGCCTCGCCGCCGAGCGGGATGCGCGTCACCACCTGATTCGTGCGGGCGTCGATCACGAGCTCGCGTCGGCCGGCTTCGTCGGAGACGAAGACGCGCCCGGCATCCGGTGCGTACGCGATGCCATCAGGGAAGGTGATGTCCCCCAGCTGTGCCACGATGCGCAGCGTCGAAGCATCGATGACGGCCACCCGGTGCGCGCCGGCCGCCGAAGCGTACACGTGCCCGGTCGCGGGTACCGCCAGCACGCCGGTGACTCTCGGTACGTCGCCCACGGTCGCGAGCACGCGCCGCGCTTTCGTATCGAAGATCACCATCACGCCAGCGCCCAGGTGTGCGATGTACCGCCGGTGGTGTGGCGCGTCGATGCTCTGATAGTCGAAGCGCGACGCGGGGCCTGGGAGCAGGACGTCGGCCACCAGTCGGAGTGGTGCCGGCGCACTCGCGATCGGATCGGCCATGCTGGACCGTATAAAGGCTGCTGCGG
>DASSNR010000139.1:0-20531 GCA_035687925.1 Gemmatimonadaceae bacterium
CTGCGAGCGTGCTCATCTTTGGGGTAATGCAGCCAGAGCGCGCGCATGAGCGGCATCCCTGTGTCGTGCGCCTCGCGCGCGAGCGTGTAAGTGTAGGGAATGAGCTGGTAGCGCAGATCGTCGTACTTCCTCGCGATCGGCTCGATCTTCTTGTTGTTCATCTCCGACGGGGGCGGTACCACCTTCTGACCTTCGTGGTATCCCATGTCGCTCAGCCCCCACCCCCACGGGAGGTGCAGCCGCCAGATGCGGCCGTGCGCGCGGAACGACGGAGTGAATGCCGAGAACTGGAACCAGCGCGCGTACAGCTCGCCGCTCGTCTCCGCGGTCGTGTAGAACCCGCCGAGGTCGGAGCCCCAGTATGGACTGAGGCTCAACGAATGGTTGATGCCGACGGCGATCTGCCCTTCGAGCGTCTTCCACGTGGACTGCGTGTCGCCCGACCAGATCCATCCGCCCCACTGCGCGACGCCGAGGTAGCCGTTGCGGTGCAGACTCCAGGGACGGACGTTCGGCGTGGTGGAGAGCGGGCCCTGGTAGTAGAGCTGATGGCGCTTCACGCGCTCGAAGAGATCGAACCAGTCGCCCTCGTCGGGCCACCAGCCATCCACACCGGTGCGCACCAGGCCGACGTGCTGCTGCCAGTAGTTGAAGATGTGTCCCGCGTCGAGCGTCTCACCCGGCTTCGGCGGGATCGTTCCGTGGAGCGTGGGCAGCTTATCTCGCTCCCACGGCACGATGTGCAGCACGACCTTCACGTGTTGATCGTGCATGCTGTCCAGGACCGCCTTGGGGTCGCTCGTGAAGACCTTCGGATTGAAGTCGAAGGACGGCTGTTCGGTGTTCCAGCCGGTGGGCGTGAAGCCGGTGCCGAGGTAGATGACCGCGTCGATCGGGATCTTTTTCCGTCGGAACGTGCTGATCTCGTTCATGATCAGCGCTTCGGGCGTGAGCTTCGCGTCGCGCAGCTCGCGATGCGACTGCATGTAGCCGAGCGCCCACTTGGGCGGCATGACGGCGGGCCCGGAGATCACCGAGACGTCCTTCATGAACGCGGCCGGATCGTGGGCGTCGAAGACGAAGGCATCGAAGACATCCGTCGGCTGGGATGCGGGCGGCCGCCCCTGCACCTGAGCCGTGTACGCGCCCCGAGCCCTGCGCGCCGCGCGCGTCGTATCGTCCATCGCGACCGAGGGCTTCGCCGGGCGATGCCAGGGGATGAAGGCACCGCGGTCCGCATTTCGGAGATCGACCTGGACCCACGGCGTGGCGACGAAGAGGCCCCAGCCGGCGGTCCCGACGAGCAGCGGCACCGGATTGCGCGAGCCGTAGGCGCCCGATTGCCAACGAGGGCGCATCTCGAAGAAACGGCCTCGGCGGTCGAATTCGATCGGGGCCGTTTCCCAGTCGGACCGATGCAGCGGGCCGCCTTCACCCATGCCGAGGACGGGCGCGTTGCCGATGTCGAAGGAGACTTTGCCGCTGTCCTCGAAGGTGAGCTTCTGCACCGGCTCGCCGGCGGCGTTGCGGACCTCGACCGAGAGCGGGTGAGCGCGGACGGTCACGTGGAGGTTGCCGACGGTCTTCTCGACCGGCTCGCTGATCTCACGCAGCGAGATGATGGGGTCGGCGGGAGTCCAATCCGCGGCGAGGGATGGAGTGAAGGGGAGCGCTCCCTTATAGCTGAGCGGCTCGAGGGTGACGCGGATGGCGTGCTCGGCGGCGGGTCGAATGTCGAGCTCGGCCGGTTCGCCGCTTATCGTGATCTGGCCGGCGCGGTTCGAGCAGCCGGTGGCGGCGAGGGCCAGGAGTGCTGTGGCCATCATCCACTCATGCAATGCACGGCGCGTCATCGCGCTCTCCTCTCCGCGGGTGAAGTCGGCGTCGTGAGCCGGGCAGGCTGGATTGCGACGGCGTTCACCCCGTGGGGCTCCGGGGACACCCGCGCGGCCTCTTGTATACTTTATCCGAAATGTCGGACCAACGTAGGGCGAGGGGTCGGACCACGCAAGAGCGGCGCGGCAACGGATCGAGTGGCGCGCCAGCGAGGTGAGAAAATCCGCGCGGCGTCGATCTCCCGCCGCCGGAACCCCACAAGTGACAACGCGAGGACTGGCGGTGATGCCAGCCCTCGCGGGAGCAAGTAAAGGGATCGCTCCGCATCTGTCAGATGCCGCGACCGGGTGGAACACCATCTGTTACGACTGCGGCACTCGAGGCAGTGGCGATTTCTCACTGAGGCTTCCGACCCGTGACGAGGGCACTATGGCGCGCATCGGTTGGACCGGTGGGACACCCGCCATCGCCTGGGGTGCCGCCAGCCATCGCGCATCGCGAAGGCGCATCGCCCGGGTCGCGCTCGGGATTTGCGTCGACAGCCGAGTGGCGAGCGTCGCCGAGCCCGAGCCGCTCACGGTGTACGTCAGGGTATAGGACCCAGTCCCGCCGTGGCTGGCGGCGGCAAAGATCCAGTACACCCCATCGGCCTGCGCCTGATACGTGATCGTGGCGGCTGCCGATCCATTACGCGTGTCTGCGTAGGCCAGCGCGCTGTCGCCCAGGTTCAGCCACATGTACGCGGAGTCCGTCGGCATCATCATGCTCACCGTGGCCGTCTGCCCCGCCGACAGGTAGAAGTCGATCTCGTCCCCGTAGTTCACGCTGCCGGCGCTGTCCCGCACAGACTGGCAGTCACTGGTCGAAATGCTCTGCGCCGTGGACACGCCAGGCGTGATCGTGGCGTAGGTCCCACACGGGCCCACATCCTCGCTTGCGCCAAGATCCGTGCGAAGGGTGTAACTGCCCGTATCGCCCATGACGCTCTCGTTCGCGCCAAGGAGATAGTCCCCGGGCGCCAGCAGCACACGGAGACCGGCATCCCCGTTGACGCCTGTTGTGTCATACGCATTGTCGTTGAGCCCGAGGACGTTCCCCGCCGCATCGCCGAGCAGCAGCTTGGCGTCGAAGTCAGCGGAGTGCATCCGGAAGGTGGCCAAGGTCTGCTGCGCCACGTGTGTCGCATAGCGATCGATGAACGTCCCATCGACGAACTTGCAACTGATGCGGCGCAACTGCCCCGTCACCGTGTCGTCGAAGGCATACGCCGTTGCGAGACACGGATCGAGTGCATCGGCCGAGAACGTCACCGAGTCGAGGCCCGTCACCGCGACATCCAGCCATTGCGTGCCGGGTATCGTATCCAGCGTCCACGCGGACACGGCCGCCGTCCCGGTCGTATCCGTCTCCAGCACGGTGTCCGCGCCGACCTGTCCGCTCGCACTGCGCGGAGTGAAGCGCACGGACGCCCCCGCCACCGGATTGTCGTACTTGTCTTTGACACGTACCGTGGGCGCGATCGTCACCGCGGCCCCTGCGGGCACGGTCTGCGAGTCGCCCGCCACCTTCAGCAGCGCCGCCGGGGCGCCGGCGACGCCGGTCACCGTAAACGTCACAGGCGTGAGCCCCGAGACCGTCGCGGTCAGCGTGTTGACGCCCGTCCTGGTGCCGAGCGTCCATCCTCCCGCCGTCGCCACGCCATCGGCGCCGGTCGTCACTGCGCCGCCCGTGACGGAGCCCCCGCCAGCCGTGACCGCGAACGTGACCGCGACCTGGGCAACGGGCTGCCCTTTCGCATCCTTCACGACCACGGCCGGTTGGACCGTCAGTGTCGTCCCCACGGCGGCGGACTGTGTCGTGCTGCCGGAGGCCGCCGAGACCGACGCAGGCCCAGCGGCAGGTTGGTCTACGGGCGAGCCGCAGGCAGTCACGACAATGAGAGCGGCGACCATCGCGAGCGGCGCTCGCGGTGACGACGTACGACGCATGCAGAATTCCTCTGACGAGAAGATGTGAGGGAGCAGTCAAGGCGTTGGCCTGTTGGACAGACCGGGCCTATACTGCCTGACGTACAGACGACGCCCACGGGACGCACGCAACGCCGGGAGCAGATAGCCTCCATCGCGGGCGCCCATATCCGCGATAATGCCCGAAGACACGAAGGCCGCCAGTCCTCATGGATTGGCGGCCTTCCTTTCTCATATCTCCATCACTCACTGTCCAGAGGCGCGGGCCGGAATCGAACCGGCGAATAGCGGTTTTGCAGAACGATGAGCGATGGGGAGATGGGTGGGTATCGCCCAGTATGAGCAGGTGTTCCAAGGACTGGACAAGAAGTTCGAATGCTGCTGGTGGATATCAGTTGTCATTCACCTTTCTTGCTGACGCGATCAAGACCTATAGTCATGTCGGCCAGACTGAACAGGTATGACTCTGACCTAAGTGCTGCTCCGGCCTAAAGGCGGCCTACGGTCAGATCACGCCTCCTCAGCAGGAGGGGACTTCACGATGAACTTCTCCACGAATCGCACCGCCCCGACGAAGATCAGCGCATCCGCGAGTCCGATCGGCAGCATACCGATTGCCGGGAACCAGCCATGGTAGCCCTGCGGCCATCGAAACAGAAGCAACAACGGGACATGCAGTGCCAACATGAAAACGATCACCGCCCAGAACCAGACACGCTTCCTCAAGTCCCAGCGCACTCGGATCGCCAGCATCATCATTCCCAGAATGATGAATACTGATAGACCCATCTCCTCTTTACCCAGGAAGTAGAACGTCAGGTATACGGGCAGCAGCATGGCTGCGATGATCACGCCCGTATAGTCGGTGCGCTTTCGCTCTGTAGTCTCTGCCATGCGTTGGTCCTAGTTGGTCCTCGACGTGCAGCCCTTATGCGGCGCAGCCACGAAACTCTTCCGTCTCGCTACTCCCAGCGATCGACTGGCAGATCCGGAATCAGGCTGAAATGCGCATCCCGGGTCACGAGCATCAACGCATGCTGCCTGGCGACAGCAGCGATCCAGAGATCGTTTTCGGGAATCGGCGTGCCTCGCGAGCGTAGAACCGCCTTCAGCTCCCCATAAACGGCAGCCGTTTCGCTGTCACATGGCAGGACAGCGACAGCCGCTGCTAGTTCAGCGATTCGCTCGATGTTGGTGGATGCTCGCGCCGATTTGCGTGCGCCGTAATACAACTCGCCGAGAGCTACAGCAGGTACGAAGACAGCCTCGGCGTGTTGGGCGGCAGCGAGAACGGCCGCGTCCCCGGCGAACAGGGCAATGAGGATGTTGGTGTCGAGAAGCGCTCTACCACTCACTGGTGTCGACCCGTTCGCAATCGGCTTCTATCACAGCTGCAATCTCGCTGAGGTCCGATGCGGGGATCGTTCCGGCGAACCGGGTGAGAGCGGGTCCACCCGCGGCGTGTTCCAGCGCACGTACGTACGCGAGTGCTTGCGCACGCTGCGCAGGCGGGAGACGGCGCACGCGCGCCGCGATCTCGTCGGCAAGGGAGTCAGGCACAGTGTACCTCGAGATCTGAATCGGAAGAGGCGCGGGCCGGAATCGAACCGGCGAATAGCGGTTTTGCAGACCGCTGCCTTACCACTTGGCTACCGCGCCTGAATACCCGCTCGGGTGCCCTCTAACGTAGCCCGCTGGGCGCCACCGCTCAACCCTGCCCTCGTGCATCACGATCGACGGACGCCCACCGTCCAACCGATACTCGAACGCGGCCCCCGCCAACAGCTGCAGCACCACGAGCGCACCGAGCATCACCCACGCGGTGCGCAACCGGGCGCGCTCCTTCGGCAACGAGCGCAGGTAGATCACCCACCCGATCACGATGACGACCGTCTCCAGCGCGACGTCCCATCGCGGGTGGTCGTAGAGCTGGAGCCCGATCATCGGGCCGCCGGGCCACGTCGGCTTGTACCCCGTGAGGTAGTCGGCGAGGATGTGCGAGATCACCACGCCGCCAAGGACGACGGCGCCCATCGCGTCGCGCCGCACGATGACGTACGCGAGCGCGAACGCGACCGCCATGACGAGCACTGCGGGGATCGAGTGCGACAGCATCTCGTACGTGCTCTCCCGCAGGTGCGGCGCGATCGCGAGGAGTGCGACGTCGCCCCAGTCGCACGCTTGCGCCGCGAGGACGAGGAGCCACAGGGGGACGGTGCGCCGCACGCCCTTCGCGCCGAGGGCGAAGCCCAGATGGCCGACGTACATCTAGCGGCGCCGCATCTGGTGGTCGAGCACGAGGATGATGAGCGCGGGGACGAGCAGCAGCAGCGCCGTGCGAAACCCGGTCATCGGGTGGGCAGCAATAACTGAATCGATATCACGAATCGATCGGGCGACGAAGGCACGGGATCGGACCGCGAGCGCATGGGTCTCGACGACACGGGCACTCGACCCATGTCCTCGAGACCCACGAGGCATGCAAGTTAGCGGGGTCCGCCGCGTTCGTCAGGGGCGGGACGTTCGCTCGTGCGCTACAGCTGCGTGCGCTATACCTCCCCGTACTTGGCCGGATACTCGTAGCCGTCGTAGTACGGCACCTCGGTGTCCGGATCATTGAGCACGGCGCCGACCACGCGCGCGCCGACGTCCGCGAGCTGCTGGAGCGCGAGCTGTGCCGCGCTGCGATCGGTCTGCCCGGCACGCACGACGAGCAGCACGCTGTCCGCCATCGAGCCGAGGATGGCCGAGTCGGCAACCGACAGGATGGGTGGCGAGTCGAGGATCACGACGTCGAACGACTCCGACAGCGTCGCGAGCACGCGCTGCATGATCGGTCCGCCCAGGAGCTCGGTGGCGTTCCGCACCGCGGCGCCGGCGGTCACCACGGAGAGTCCGTCCACCGGCGTCGGACGGATCACGCCATCGGTGATCAGGTCATCACTGGTGAGCAGTTGCGTGAGCCCGGGCTCGCGCGGCACGCGGAAGATGGTGTGCAGCGAGGGGCGCCGCAGGTCGCAGTCGATGATCAGCACGCGCATGCGCTGCTGCGCGAAGATCGCCGCGAGGTTCGCCGCGATCGTGGTCTTCCCATCCTGCGGCAGCGGGCTGGTGACGACGATGCTCTTCATCGCGTGCGTGGTCCGCGCGTAGAGCAGCTTGGTGCGCAGTTGACGATACGCTTCCGCCGCGGTGGAGCGGAGGTCCGTCAACATAATGAGTGTGTCGCCCACGTGCCGCTCGACGGGCTGCTTGCCGTTCGCCTGCTTCGCCCCGTTGCCCGCGCGCAGGAGATGACGCCGCCGCGGCTTGTGCACGAACTGCGGGATGACCGCGAGCCCGGGCAGTTGCAGCGCGCGCTCGAGCTCCTCGCGCCGGCGGATCGAGGTGTTCAGATGCTCGAGCAGGAAGGCGCACGCGCCGCCGAGCATGACTCCCACCATCACGCCGAAGGCGAGCTTCCGCAGCGGGCCGATCCCGATGGGCGTGTGCGGCAGCGGTGCATAGTCGAGTACGTCCACCTGGCCGATCTCCGCCGCCTCGGCGAGCCGCGCCTTCTGCAGCTCGGTGCGCAGCTGGTCGGTGATCCCCTTGTACGTCTCCTCATTTCCCACGAGCCGCGCTTCCTCGGCCTCCTTCTCCGGCAGGCGATCGAGCATCGCGGAGTTCTGCGCGCGCTGCTGATCGATGGCGGCGAGACGCTGTCCGAGCACGGTCGTGAGATGCTCGAGCGTCGCCTGCAACTTCAGCGCGGTGGAGGCCACGAGCGCGTTCATGCGCTGCACGTCGGGGTTGGTCGTGGTGCTCGCCCACCGCCCCGTGGTGACGGAATCGCGAACGGTCTCGTAGCGCTGCAGCTGCGTGAGGAGCTGGCCGACGACCGGGTTCGGCGGCGATCCGCCCGTGGAGAGGAGCGCGCCGAGCATCGTCCCGCGATCGGAGACCGTCGGACCCTTGAGCTCCGTGAGCATCGACTGGTACATGGTGAGGTCCGCGTCCAGATTCTGGCGCTGCACCTCCAACCCCTCGAGGCCCGAGCGCTCGAGGGTGAACTTCTCCTTCGCGCTGAACGATTGCTCGCGACTGCGGAAGTCGCTCAGTGCCTGGCTCGCGGCGGTGAGCAGCGAATCGTTCTGCCGGAGCTGCTGCTCGACGAACTGCCGCCGCAGCTTGGCCTGCTCCTGCGCGGCCTCGATGCTCGTCTCGCGGAAGACGCGCACGATGGTGTTGACCACCTGCTGGGCGTCGAGCGGCGTGCCGGCGGTGTAGGACACGTCGATGACGTCGGTGTTCTCGAGCGGCCGCGCGTGGATGCTGCCCGAGAGCCGCGTGATGGCATCATCGCGCGGGAGGATGCGGATCGTCCCCGGGTGCGACTGCGGCGGACCGGCGATGGAAAAGCGCACGCCATCGAGCTCGACCGACCCGCCGTACTGGGCGCGTCGCACGCCGCGCCGGCCGTGCACGGTGTACGCGTGCTCGCTGAAGCTCACGGTGAAGAGCTGCGAATGCAGCGAGTCCGAGGGAACCGAGTCCACGAACTCGAGCCCGTGCACCATGGTCGCGGGGATCCCCGCGACGCGCATCCGGAGCGCCGGCAAGCTGTCGACGACTTTCCCCGCGACGCTGCGACTGGTGAGCACCTCGATCTGCGTGAGTAGCGGATCGCGCTCCGGCGTGGCGGACTGCTTGCTCTGATCGGCGAGCCCGTTGGTGAGCTCCTGTCGCGAATCGGTCAGGCGAAGGGTCGCATCGGCGCGGTAGACGAGCGGCGTGCGATACGCGAGATACGCCACCGCCCCGGCGACGGCGATCGCCACGAGCAGGACGACCAGGATACGGCGGCGCAGGATCGAGAAGATCTCACGCAGGCTGAGCGGCACGAGCGTCGGGACGGGCTCATCCGCGGCATCCGTCCACGCGGGCTGCGAGGGGATGCGCGGTGGCAGCATGAACGCCGACCGGCGATCCGGCGGAAGGAATTCAGGCATCACGACTCCAGGGTGGCGGACCCTTCCGATGTGGGTGGATGATACCAGTTGGGCGGCGAGTCGTAGTTGCGGCGCGCGCGTTCGGTGGCGCCGCTCCGTACCTCCGGCTCTCGCGAGTATGGCAGAGCGACCGCGGTCTCGTGTCGCGACAGTGTGCACCCCGGCACGATCATGCGGATCTCGTCGGCGACGGCGTGATCGCCGATCACGGTGGCCGCGCACAGCCGATCCACATCGCGCTGGATGGTCGCCGCATCGGCGGCGGCCGTCTGGATGAGATGGATCTGCTGCATCGAGGTGGGGATCGGCACTTCGGTGGGCGCGATGAGCTCCTCGAACATCTTCTCCCCCGCGCGCAATCCGGTGAACACGATCTGCACGTCACGATACGGCTCGAGCCCCGCGAGCCGCACGAAGTGCTCGGCCATCTCGACGATCTTCACGGGCTCGCCCATCTCGAGCATCGCGATGCGCCCCGCGGCTTCGGGCAACGCCGCCGCCTGCAGCACGAGCTGCGCGGCTTCGGGGAGCGTCATGAAGTAGCGGCTCACGTCGGGGTGCGTCACGGTGATCGGGCCGCCGGCGGCGAGTTGCTGCTTGAAGAGCGGAACGACGCTCCCGTTGCTGCCGAGCACGTTGCCGAAGCGCACCGCGCGAAAGTCGGTCGTCGATGTGTGCAGCGAGGGCCAGCCGAGCACGATGCGCTCGGCGATCCGCTTGGTGGCGCCCATGATGCTCGACGGGTTCACCGCCTTGTCGGTGGAGATGAGCACGAACTTCCGCGCGTGCCATCGCGCCGCGCACTCGGCCACGCGCAGCGTGCCGAGCACGTTGTTGCGCACGGCCTCGACGGCGTTCGTCTCCATCATCGGCACGTGCTTGTACGCGGCGGCGTGGAACACGTAGTCGGGACGGTAATGGCGGAAGACCTGCGCGACGCGCTCCTCGATGGTCACGTCGCCGATCACGGGGACGAGCTCGAGCTCGGGGTGCGCCTGCTGGATCTCGAGCTGCAGGAAGTAGAGCGCGCTCTCGGCCTGCTCGAAGAGGATGAGCTTCGCGGGGCGCACGCGGGCGATCTGCCGGCTGAGCTCGGAGCCCACCGAGCCCGCGCCGCCGGTGACGAGCACGACCTTTCCCTCGAGATCGTTCTGTACGCGTTGTGTATCGAGCACCACGGGATCGCGCGCGAGCAGGTGCTCGAGCTTCACGTCGGCGAGCTGCGTGAGCGACTGGCCATCGAGCATCTCGCGCAGCGAGGGGAGTCGCTTGAACTCGAGCTTCGTCTGCGCGCAGCGGGAGACGATGCGACGCAGCTGCGACGGCGTGGCGGACGGGATGGCGATCACCAGCATCTCGATGCGGTACTTGCCGGCGAGCATCGCGATCTGCTCGGTCGTCCCGACGACCGGCACGCCGTGCAGCGCGCTATGGCGCTTCGCCGGATCATCATCCACGAGCGCGACGACGTTCAGCGCGCGACCGTTCTCGTGCCGCAGCTGACGCAGCAGCCGCTCGGCGCCGTTGCCCGCGCCGACGACGAGCACGCGCTTCCCCTTCGCGCGCCGGAGCGGGATGCGTCCCTCGTGCAGGCAGCGCGCCGCGAACCGCGCACCGCCGCCAAGGAGGATGGCCGCCATCCAGTCGAGCACGAACACCGAGCGCGGCACGGGGCCGAGCTGGTCGAGGAAGATGGCGGCGAGCAGGAAGAGGACGCTGCTCAGCGTCACCGCCTGCGCGAGATCGATGAGATCCTCGAGGCCGAAGTGGTGCCAGTAGCCGCGAAAGAGATGTAGTCGCGCGAACACGACGAGGCGGATGCCGAGGAGCACGGGGAGCGTGAGCCAGAATGCGCGGATGGACTCGGCGGGGATGGCGGTATCGAAGCGCAGCGCGAACGCGGCCCGATAGCCGACGGCGATGAGCACGGACTGAGCGACGATGATCAGCAGTCGCCGGTGGCGCATGAGTCCTCGTGCGAAGGTCGGCATGGGCGCACATCCTCACTGTCGCGCGACCACGCGCCGCACGGTAGAGAAGACGATCGAGAGATCGCTCCACGCCGTCGCGCGGGCCGCGTAGTCGAGGTTGAGCCGGATCTTGTCCGGCATGATGCGCGTGACGTACGCACGCTCCGCGTCGACGGCCGCTGCCGGCAGCTCGTCGCTCTCTCGCGCATAGCGAATGGATGCGGGATCGGTGATCCCCGGAACGAGGTCGAGCACCCGCCGCTCGGTCGGCGAGTAGAGCGCGACGTAGCGCGGCACTTCGGGGCGCGGGCCCACGAGGCGCATCTCGCCGCGCAGCACGTTCACGAGCTGTGGGAGCTCATCGAGCTTATAGCGACGGAGCCAGCGCCCGACGCGTGTGACGCGCCGGTCCGCGCCGACGGTGAGCGGCTGCCCCATGCGATCGGCGCCGACGACCATCGTGCGGAACTTCCAGATGCGGAACGGCCGGCCGCGATGGCCGACGCGCTCCTGGCGGAAGAGCACCGGGCCGCCGTCATCGAGCCGGATGGCGGCGGCGATCGCGAGCAGCGCGGGCCACACAACGAGGAGCCCGAGCGCCGCCGCGCACATGTCCCGCACACGCATCGCGCGCGTCATCGGCGAAAGATCCGCGCGATGTCGAGCACCGCGGTGATGACGTCGGCCACGTCCTCATCGCTGAGCCGCGGATGGAGCGGCAGACTGATCAGGCGTCGATAATTCGCGTACGCGACGGGGAACGCCGACGGCGCCCACCGGTACGTGTCGCGGTAATACGGATGCAGATGGATCGGGATGAAGTGGACGGACGTCCCGATGTTGCGCCGAGTGAGCTCGTCGATGAATCGATCGCGATCGATGCGCAACGTCTCGAGATGCAGGCGCAGCACGTACAGGTGCCACGCGTGCTCGACCTCGGCGCGCGCCGTCGGCGGCTCCAGTGCATCGACATCGGCGAAGGCGTGCGTGTACGCGGCCACGACCTCGCGGCGCCGCCGCTGGAAGCGGTCGAGCTTCCGCAGCTGACAGAGCCCGATCGCCGCCTGGATGTCGGTCATGTTGTACTTGAAGCCGGGCATGAGGATCTCGTAGTACCAGTGCCCGCCCTTCTCGTAGCGCGCGAGCGCATCGCGCGTCATGCCGTGCAGACTCACGGGACGCGCGCGGTCGACGAACTCCGCGCCCGCGGTGAGCATGCCGCCCTCGGCGGTCGTGAGGTTCTTGGTCGCGTAGAAGCTGAACGCCGCCGGGTTGTCACCCGAACCGATCGGGCGGCCGCGATACGCGGCGGGGAGCGCATGTGCCGCGTCCTCGACGATGAGCAGCCTGTGCTCGCGCCCGAGGTCGTGGATGGCATCCATCTCCGCGGGGTGGCCGGCGTAGTGGACGACGATGATCGCCCGCGTGCGCGGCGTGATCGCGCGCTCCACCTGCGCGGGGTCGATGTTCAGCGTGTCCGGCTCGACGTCGGCGAGCACCGGGCGCGCGCGCACGTGCTCGATCACGTTCACCGAGGCCGCGAAGGTCATCGGCGTCGTAATCACCTCGTCGCCGTCGCCGATCTCGGCGGTGGCGAGCGCGGTGTGCAGTGCCGCGGTGCACGAGTTGAGCGCGAGCGCGGCGCGTGCGCGCACGCGCGATGCGAACTCCTGCTCGAAGAGCTTGGTGCGGGGACCGGTGGTGATCCAGTCGGAGCGGAGCGTCCGCGTCACCTCGCCGATCTCTTCATCGCCGACAGTGGGCGGCGAGAAGGCGAGGAAGTCGGATCGATGCGCGTGCGGGGCATCCGCTGGATGCTCGACGGCGTGATCCACCACGGTCGGGATGCGGCGCTCAACATCGTGCGGCGCGCGTGTTGACGCCGCGTGCGTGTCGGCGACAGGGGGAGGAGCGCCAGCTGCTCCTTCCGGTCCGCCCTTGCGCTTTGTGGTCCCACGACTGGGAGGAACCACCCGCCACCCCTGCGTCCAGCAAACGACAACTACATGGATGATCGATCGCTGTCGATCGTCCGGAACCCGCACCGAGGACTCGCGCTCACATCGAGCGTGCGCCTCGCGAGGACGATACACGCGCGAGCATCAACTCATCCATCAACTCGCGCGAAGCACGTTCCTTACGGGGGCGCCCATTATAGCGGCGCCCTGTCATCCCGTCAATAGGACGCGAAAAGCGATGCACGCGCGCATCAGCGCGTGATCGGGATCGCTGCCGCATCGCGTACGCATCGTCGCCGGCGCACGAGAAAGTCGAAGGTACCGCGCAGGAAGCCCGTGCCGTAGCTGACATGCAGCACCGGGAACACTGCGCACAGCGCCAGTCCCACGCCGAGCCCGTCGTGCGTCGCGATCGATGCCGCGCAGGCGATGTCGGCGAGCGCGTAGAGTCCGACGATCGCAACCAACAACATGGCCATGATAGGGAGCCAGAGCGCGAGCACCGCCGCGGCAATGACACTCAGCACGAAGAGCGCGGGGACGAGCTGTCGGACCGTGAGCACGCCGCCCACCTTTCGCACGACGAGTGGCTTGAAGTAGCCGTACTGGAAGTACGTGCGCCACAGCTTCGCGAGCGACTCGCGCGCGTGATACGTCGAGCTCACCGCCGGCACGAGCAGGATGCGGCCGCCGTGTCGGATGAGTCGCAGGTTGAGCTCGTCGTCCTGATTGCGGACGAGCTCTTCATCGAACGCGCCGATGCGCGCGAACACGTCGCGGCGGTAGCAGCCGAAGGGGACGGTGTCCACCCACCTCGGCTCACGCACGCCGAGCCGGAAGTGCGCGTTCCCCACACCGAAGGGGTGCGCGAGCGCCGCGGCGATGGCGCGCGCCCGTCGTGTGGTGTTCGCGGGGCGAGTGATCCAGGCGCCGCCCACGTTGTCCGCACCGGTGTCCACGAGCCAGGTGACGAGTGTCGAGATGTAATTCGAGGGATACGCATTGTGCGCATCCATGCGCATGATGATGTCGCCCTTGGCGGCGGCGATGCCGATGTTGAGCGCGGCCGGGGTGATGCGGCGCGGGTTGTCGAGGACGTGAATGCGTGTGTCGCATCGCGTGTATCGGGCGACCACGTCGCGCGTGCCGTCATCGCTCATCCCGTCGACGACGAGCACCTCGAGCCGGTCGTGCGGGAAGTCGTTGGCTTCGATGGAGTCGAGGCACATGCCGACGAACGCGGCTTCGTTCCGGCAGGGGACGATGACGGTAACGGTCGGCATGGTCAGAGTCAGACTCACAGGAGCCCTTTCTGCAGACGCATTCATGCGAAGTACGCGGTGGCCATGTAGTAGGCGAAAGCGACTTGCAGCACGACGAGCATGACGATGAGTGCCCACCACACGGCGGGCCGCGCGAGCGTCGCGCGCCACGCACGATGCTCGGCCACCACGACCGCGGCCGGCAGCGCGAGGATGCGCCCAAAGCGCACGAAGGCCCACGCTTCGTGCTGGTTGAGTATCACGAAGAGAATCAGCGTCGGAATCGTGAGTGCGAGCATGAGCCCATCACGTCGCCTCATCATGGAGACCGCGAGCGCGACGTTGGCGAGCCCGAGCGCGATGAGCACCGTCCCCTTCCCCCACCCGCGCACGCCGCCCGCGAGCAACGTGCCGAGCACGCCATCGAGCACGGGGAGCTGACTGTGCGAGGAGAGCTCGGCGTGCAGATTGGTGTGCACGATCCACAGCACCCCGCCGCCATCCACCACGCCCCACAGCCAGTAGACGCCGAGCGGAACCGCCGCGAGCACGATGCGGCGCACCGGGTAGCCCGAGCGCCAGATCGCGACAATGGTGAGGAGCCCCATGTACGGCCACAGCACCTTGTGGATGACGAGCGCCATCGCGACCGCGATCGTGTAGCGCCACCACGCGCGGCGCACCAGATAGTAGATGGCCGCGGTGAGCGCGGCCGCGGCAATGGCATCGACCGTCGGCCACGCGACGTACGCGACGCCGACGAAGGGGAAGAGCGCGAAGAGCGCGGTCCCGAATGCGCGACCGCCCTCGTGTTCGGTCGCGAGCGTGAGGCTCACGTAGCGCACGGCCGCGATCCATGCGCCGAGCGCGACGACGTCCAGGAGCGGCGCACCGTCCAGTCGACCGCCGGTGAGCGTGCGCACGAGCCAGAGCAGCGCGGGGTAGCCGGGCAGGTGGTACTGATCGCGGACGAACCACCACACGCGGCTCCACTGCAGGTAGCCGAGGACATCGCTGTGCACGGGGTTGAATCCGACGAGCGCGAACATCGCCGTGATCCCCGCGAACGTCGCGAGGCCGACGAGCAGCACCTGTACGTCGGCGAGGTCGGGCCAGCGCCACCCGCGCACGAGCGAATGCGAGGGGTGCGTGAAGATCGTCGTGTCCGGTCTGCGAATACCGATGGTCATGCGACACCTCCGCGCGTCGCCATGGCGGGCGCCGCGCGTGTGGCGGGCGTTGTGTGCGTGCTCAGCTCCTCGGCAACGGCGCGCGCGACGCGACGTCCTTCGCGAATCGCGTAGTTGGTGCCGCGGTCCTCCGGATACACCTGCGCCATCGTCGCGAGGTGGAGTCCGCGGATGGGCGTGTGTGCGGCCGGGATGCGCTCGCCGTAGCGACGCACGACGACAGGCTGCGCATAGCGCGCGCGCCACACGTGATGCCGCAGCACCCACGCGCGATCGAAGTCGGGGAACATGCGCTGCAGGTGCGGCAGGCAGTACTCGAGGATGGCCGAATCGCTGAACGCGTAGACCGGATCCGTCACCGGTAGATAGCGCGAGAGGTACACGAGATGCCGGCCGCCGTACGTGGACGCCGGCTCGAAGTTCGTGTGCTCGATGACGCCCACGAACGGGAAGTGCGGATCGTTGACGTTGAGCCAGTAGGTCTCCGAGAGACTCCGGTCGAGCTCCAGCACCACGCAGATGTTCGCGAGGTACGCGATGCGCTCGAGCGAGGCGACGTAGGCGCTCGGCACGTGCGGCTCGACGAGCTCGGCGATGATCGGGAGCGCGGGCGTGGCGATGACGGCATCGGCGTCGATCGTGCCGTGCGGCGTGATGACGCCCGTCGCGCGTCCGCTCTCCACGGCGAGTCCGGTCACCGGTGTATCGGTGAGCACCACGCCACCCTGCGCTTCGATCGCATCGCGCAGGAGGGAGGCGAGCGCGGCGAAGCCGCCGCGGAAGTACGCGAGCACTTCGGCGCCACGCTTGTCGCGACTCCCGCCGCGCAGCTTGAGCTTGTTCCAGAACCAGACCGCGGAGATCTCCGGCGCGTACGGCCCGAACTTCCCGCGCAGCAGCGGCTCCCACACCACGCGATACACATCGCGGCCGCCGAGCTGCACGAGCCACTCCTCGGCGGTGAGCGACTCGAGCGCGCGCCAATCGGTGACGCGGCGCGCGCGCAGCGCGAGGAGGCCCAGTCGCACGCGGTCCGCGAGGCGGAGCGGCGCGAAGCGCAGCAGGTCGAGCGGCGTGCTGAGCCGGTAGCGCTCGCGCGCGAAGTACATCCCGGTGCGCGTCTGCCGATGGATCACCCGATCTTCGACGCCGAGCTCGCGGACGAGCGCGGTGACGTGGTGATCGGTGGTGAACCAGTGATGGTAGAACTTCTCGAGTCGCTCGCCGTTCACATCGAAGCTGCCGGCGAGTCCGCCGACATCATCATCGGCCTCGAGCACGGTCACGCGCACGCCGCAGCGCACGAGCTCCCACGCGGCCGCGAGCCCACCGAAGCCGGCGCCGATGATCGCGACGTGCGGCGCATCACGCGGGCGCGGCGTCATCGGCGATCGTCCTCCATGCGCGCGGCGACGGCGGGCGCGGCGACCAGCGCCGCGTCGGCCGCGTAGGTGATGGTGTCCCGCGCGCGCACATCGTGCGCATCTCGCGCATCGCGGCGCGCCGATCGCCGATCGAGCTCCGGTCCGGCAGCCGGCGTCTGCCTGCCGATCGTCTCGAAGCCGAGCCGGTCGGCGACGAGATACAGCGGCCGGAGCTTCGCCTCGCCGTACACGCGTCCCACGTACTCGCCGATGATGCCGAGCGCGATGAGCTGCACGCCGCCCATGAAGAGCACGGCGATGATGAGCGCCGTCCACCCCGTGACCCAGATGTTGGTGAACAGTCGCGTGACGAGCGCGTACAGGATGCCGACCACGGCGAGCGCCGAGACGGAGAACCCCGCCCACGTCGCGAGCCGGAGCGGTGCGACGGAGAACGAGCTCACAGCGTCGAGCGCGAGGTGCACCATCTTCACGAGCGGGTACTTCGTCTCGCCCGCCTCGCGCGGCGCACGCTCGTACGGGACGGCGATCTGGCGGAAGCCGATCCATGCGACCATGCCGCGGACGAAGCGCGCCGACTCCGGCATCGCGAGCAGTGCATCCACCACTCGGCGATCCATGAGGCGGAAGTCGCCGGTGTCGAGCGGGATCTGCACCTCGCTCACCCAGTTGATCACGCGGTAGAACGCGGCGGCCGTCCATCGCTTGAAGCGCGACTCGCCCGCGCGCCGCGTGCGCACGCCGTAGGCGACGTCATACCCATCGCGCCATCGCTCGACGAAGTGCGGGATGAGCTCCGGCGGATCCTGCAGGTCGGCATCGATGATGACGACCGCGTCGCCCGCGGCGTGCGCGATGCCGGCGGTGATCGCCGTCTGGTGACCGAAGTTGCGCGACAGACGCAGCACGCGGACGCGTGCATCGCTGTGGTGCAGCCGGGCGAGGATGTCGGGGGTGCGATCGCGGCTGCCGTCGTCGACGTAGACGAGCTCGAAGAGCAGACCGTCGATCCGCTCCAGCACGGCACAGAGGCGGCGGTGCGTCGCACCGATCACGGCCTCTTCGTTGAAGCAGGGTACAACGACCGAGAGCAGCATGACACGATCCCTCACGACACCAGCTGAGGAGACGTGCTCGGACGGAATGCGTGCAGTGACGAACACCGCTGAATTCCGGGGCCCCAGTATAATGAGTCCCGTCGAATCGCGAAATAGTAGCGCTCACGCGACACTGGCCACCTCCGCATGATGCGTGGTGGACGCGAGCACCTCGGCGAGGTGCCGTCCATTGCGCCAGAGATCGCACGTTTGCTCCATGTGCTCGCGAGCGGCGCTCGCGAAGTGCGTGCGTACTACAGCGTGCGTGAGCAATTTCGCGATGGCGCGCGCGAGCGCGGCCGGATTGCGTGGCGGGACGAGCACGCCGCACCGCCCGCCGTCCAGGAGCTCGGGGATTCCCGCGAGCTCGGAGGCGACCACCGGGGTGCCGAGCGCCATCGCTTCCTTGATCACCGTGGGAACCGCGTCGCCCAGACCGATGGAAGGGTGCACGAGCAGTGTCGCGTGGCGCATCGCGATGCGCACGTCATCCGGAGGGAGCCAGCCGCGGAAGACGACATGTGACTCGATGCGCAGCGTATGCGCCAGCGCACGCAGTGAGCGCGCAGCCGGCCCGTTGCCGATCAGCTCGACGCGAACCGAGATCCCCTGCTCGTGCAGCGCCGCCGCCGCGCGGAGCAGCACGTCGAACCCCTTCGGTTCCTCGAGCGTGCCGACGCCGATCACGGTGCACGGGGGACGATCGTCCGGCTCGTAGGTGAACTCGGCGAGATCGAGTCCGAGATGATGCACGTGCACCTTGCTCGCGATCTGCGCGAACAGCTGCGGGTAGCGCGTGCGCAGGAACTGCCGGTTGAACTCGCAGACGACGAAGATGTTGTCCGCGTAGCGCAGCTTCTGCGGCATGTAGGGCTGCGTGCGATAGAGATCGGTGCCCGCGTGCAGCATGATGGAGAAGGGTGCGTGCGGGCTGGTGCGACGATGGAACGCGTATGCGCACGTGGCGGCGTAGTTCCCCCAGTAGGCGAGCACGTGGTCGTACGGCTCGGGGTACTGCTCGGCCCACCGTCGCGCCTGGATGATGGCGTAGAGGCTCTTGCTCAACGGGTCCGCGCCGACGCGCGCCGCGGAGATGCCGACACGCACCACATCGCGCAGCAGCGGACCGATCGCGCGCGGCGGCCATGGTTTCACCGCGGCCAGAGTTTGTCCCACACTCGCGTGGTGCACGTGGCTCCGCGGGAGCGCGCGTTCGTCGAGGATGGCGGGAACGAGCCGCCACATCTCCGGCGAGAGCGGATACAGCGTGAAGACGTCGACGTCGATCCCGGTCTCGAGTAACGCGCGCACATCGCGCGCAAAGAAAGTACTGACGGGCGCCGGGAACCTGTTGGTGAAGATCGCGAGCCGCATCGGGACATCTCCTGCTGCGCGCGTGCGACGAGTAGCTCATGTCGCGCGCGCGTGTTGCTACCGCGCGCACATCAGGCGCGTGTCATCTTTCGCCGCTGATCGGACCGATCTATATTGGGGCCCCGCCACTGCCAGGAGGGTCCGGTATGTTCTCCCTGTCCTCCGCCGCGTGCGCTGTGCGCATGCTGCTGGTGCTTGCCGCGATCGGCGTGTCGTGCCACGAGTCGCCCACACGCTCGGCGCCACCGTTCAGTCTCCACGTGTACTATGCGGCGCCCGCGCCCGATGGCGCGCCGAGTGGAGACGGGAGCTACGAGCATCCGTGGGACCTCGCCACGGCACTCGGCAGCGAGAACGGTGTCCAACCCGGCGATACGATCTGGCTGCGCGGAGGCACGTACCACGGCGACTTCACGAGTGCGCTCACGGGCACGGAGGATCACCCGATCATCGTGCGGCAGTTCCCCGGCGAACGCGCGACGGTGGATGGCACGCTGACCATCAACGGTGCGGACAGCTGGTACTGGGGGTTCGAGGTGGTGAACTCGGACGTCAGTGAAGCGACGCGCAACGTGCAGAGTCTGAACATCAAGGCGCCGCGCTCCAAGTTCATCGATCTCGTGGTGCACGACGCGGCCGGCGACTGCTTCGGCGTGTGGGACGAGGCGCCGGACGCCGAGCTCTACGGGAACATCATCTACAACTGCGGCCGCATGGGACAGAGCGTGGGCCGGTACGGGCACGGCATCTACGTGCAGAATTCGACCGGCGGGAAGAAGCTCTTCGACAACATTCTCTTCGACAACTACTCGTACAACGTGCACGCGTACGCGCAGGACGGCGCGCTCGCGAACCTCGACATCGAGCAGAACATCTCGTTCAATGCGGGGCAGTACGTGGATTACGGCGGGTACGAGTATCTCGTGGGCGGCGGGCAGCCCGTCGTCAACCTCACCTTCGATGACAACTACAGCTACCGCCCGGGCGGTTCGGGGACCGCCGCGTTCGGCAACGTGTACGGTGGAACCAATCCGGCCGGCAGCCGCATCACGAACAACTACTTCGTGGGACGCGTGTGGAGCATCTTCTTCAAAGGGCTCACGTTCACGGGGAACACGATCGTCGACGGCAGTGACAATCTCATCTTCGTGCAGCCGAATGGAGCGACCGACTTCGGCAGCTACACGTGGGATGACAACGTGTATCGATGGCCGGGCACGGACGCGCCGGCGCGCGTGCAGATCGGGGCCGCGGGGAGCAACACTCCATACGAGTGGGCGGGGTGGCAGAGCTTGAGCGGGCTGGATGCCCACAGTGATTTCCAGCAGGCGAAGGCGAGCGGCACGAAGGTGGTCGTGCTCCCGAACAAGTACGAGCAAGGCCGCGCCAACATCGCCGTCTACAACTGGGATCACGCGGGCGCGGTCGCGGTCGACCTCTCGAGCGTCTTGAAGCCCGGCCAGCGCTACGAGATCCGGAACGTGCAGACCTACTTCGCCAC
>DASSNR010000140.1:0-3783 GCA_035687925.1 Gemmatimonadaceae bacterium
GCATTAAGTGCCCCGCCTGGGGAGTACGGCCGCAAGGCTGAAACTCAAAGGAATTGACGGGGGCCCGCACAAGCGGTGGAGCATGTGGTTTAATTCGACGCAACGCGCAGAACCTTACCTGGGCTTGACATGCACGAGTAACGCTTGGGAAACCAGGCGCCTCCTTCGGGACCCGTGCACAGGTGCTGCATGGCTGTCGTCAGCTCGTGTCGTGAGATGTTGGGTTAAGTCCCGCAACGAGCGCAACCCTTGCCGCCAGTTACCAGCGCAGCCTTCACGGGTGGGCGGGGACTCTGGCGGGACTGCCGGTGCCAAACCGGAGGAAGGTGGGGACGACGTCAAGTCATCATGGCCCCGACGTCCAGGGCTACACACGTGCTACAATGGGGCGTACAGCGGGTTGCGAGGCCGTCAGGCGGAGCCAATCCCTCGAAAGCGCCCCTCAGTTCGGATCGGAGGCTGCAACCCGCCTCCGTGAAGCCGGAATCGCTAGTAATCGGGGATCAGCACCGCCCCGGTGAATACGTTCCCGGGCCTTGTACACACCGCCCGTCACGCCATGGAAGCTCGGAGCGCCCGAAGTCCGTGTCGGAACTTGAGCGTAAGCTCGAGACCAAGCGGCCGAAGGCGAGCCGGGTGACTGGGGCGAAGTCGTAACAAGGTAGCCGTAGGGGAACCTGCGGCTGGATCACCTCCTTTCCGGAGCGATGCGAGTAAGCGCGCGGCGACCTCGAGTCCCGTGTCGCGGAAAGCTGCTCGGATGTCGCGCCATCCACGATCACACACTCGATTGCTTTCCTTACCGAGCCCCGGGCGTCGTCACGCGATGTCCGGGGCTCGGTGCATCTCGGGTGCTTACGTCATCCTGAACGAAGGTGTCATTCCGAGCGCAGCGAGGAATCTCGGGCTGACGAGTAGAGATCCCTCGCTACGCTCGGGATGACAGACGTCGGCCAGATCTCTCGCTACGCGCGGGATGACAGATATCGGTCAGGGCCGCTGACTCTGCGGCTGCCTCCCCTCGCCCGACGTCGACCCCACCGTCGCCTGAACCGGCGTCGTCACGATCTGGTCGCGACCCTTCTCGAGGAACGGAATCCCCTCGCGCATCCACTGGGGTTCTGGTGCGCCCTTCAGGAAGTGGTCGAAGAACTGCTGCATCCGCATCGCGATGTCGAGCTGGTTCGCGCGCTTGCTCGGATTGTGTCCCTCGCCGTTGTAGTCGATGAGGTACACCTCCTTCCCCAGGCGCCGCATCGCGACGAACAGCTCGATCCCCTGGTACCACGGCACCGCGCCGTCGGCATCGTTCGACATGATGAGGAGCGGCGTCGTGATCCGATCGGCCGAGAAGAGGGGAGAGTTCTCGAGGTAGCGCATCGGGTACTCCCAGATGCTTCCGCCGATGCGACTCTGCGTGTGCTCGTACTGGAAGGCGCGCGCGAGCCCTGTCTGCCAGCGGATCCCGCCGTACGCGCTCGTCATGTTCGCCACCGGCGCGCCCGCCATCGCCGCGCGGAACATCGACGTCTGCGTGATGACGTACGCCGTCTGGTATCCGCCCCACGACTGGCCCTGCAACCCTACCGCGTCAGGACCGACGAAGCCGCTGTCGATGAGCATCTGCACGCCCGGCACGATCGACTTGAGCGCGCTCGCCCCCGGGTACCCGGTCTCGTAGTGAATGTCGGGCTCGAAGACGAGGTAGCCGTTCGAGACGTACACGGTCGGGTTGATGATGTTGCGTCCGGCGGGCGGCACGTACGAGTGCAGATTCTGCGACAGCTGCTCGTAGATGTAGACGACCATCGGATACTTCTTCGCGGGATCGAAGTCCGCGGGCTTGAACAGAATCCCCTTCAGCGGGACGCCGTCGTTGCTGCGCCAGTGCACGAGCGCATTCGTGCCCCATCGATACGCGCGCTGCTGCGGATTCGCATCGGAGATCTTCGCCGGCGACGCGAACCGTCCGTTCGTCACCCAGAGGTCCGGGAATTCCTCGAACGTCCCCTGTGTGAAGAGATACACGTCCGCGTTCTTTGCGCTGCGCACGTTGTCGACGTCGCGGTCCGCCATCATCAGCTGAACCGGCGGCGCGTCGGCGCCGAGCTGGTCGCGCCAGTAGCCGCTGGCCATCGTCTCGTCGTTCACGGCGTGAAGCAGGAGCGACTGCGAGGCGTCGAGCGTCGCCGTCGTGTCGACATCGGCGATGCGGAAGACGAGATGCTGCCGGCGTCCCACGGAATCGGTGACGATGCGCGCGGATCGCTTCCCCGACGGGTCGAGCTCCCAGATGTCGTAGCGATCGTAGAGGAGCACCGACCGGTCATCGCTCGTCCATCCCGCGATTCCCCACGGCGCCACATCGCTCGGCCGGTCCCACGTCTCCTGCTCGAAGTGTACGCCGGTGAGCGCACCGGTGAGATCGACGGTGCGCTTCGACGCGAGCGAGTACGCGTACCAGTGCGCATCGCGGTCGAACCAGAGTACGTACCGGCCTCCTGGCGAGAGTGTCGCCGGGAACGGCGCGCGCGACTTGATGATCGTGCGCGCACCCGTCGCGATGTCGATGACGACCAGATCGTAGCCGCCCTCGCCCCACATCTCGGCGATGCGATACGGCACATCGGAGCTGGCGAGCGCGGTGTGACCGCTCGCGGCGATGCGAATGCGCGGGAGCGAGTCGCTGCCGAGCACGCGCAGGCGACCGCCGTCGAGCAGGTAGACGGCGGGGAAGGAGCGCTCACGATCGCGCGTCGCATCCACGCGCTGCTCGGGCTGCAGCCGCGCGTCGCCCCAGTTCCACAGGTCGAACACTGCCTTGTCGGCGAGCGAGTCGAGCGGCACCGAGTCGGGAACGATCGGTGCGACGCCGAAGCGGATCTCGGTACCGTCCGGCGAGAACTCGAGCTTCGCCGTCGTCGCGACGAGCAAGGTGTCGCCGAGCATGGCGGGGGTGACGACCTCGCGCACATCCACGTGACGCCGCTCAGCGGCGCGCGATGTCCGACGCTTCGCGGTGGTGCCGAGCGTCGCGTAGTAGAGCGCCGAGTGCGCGCGCGGACGATCGGCTTCGTCGCGGTCGGAGATGAAGGCGACGCGCGTCCCCGTGGTGTCGAACGCGAGCAGGCGGTAACGCCCGCGTCCCGAGAGAAGCGTGGTCGTCTGCCCATCCACGAGCGAACGCACGTAGACACCGTCCGTCTCCGCCGCATGCGACGCGACCGTGTAGCCGAGCATCGTCGAGCGCGCGTCGAAGGTGTAAGCGGTGACATCGCCGATCACGACATCGTGTCCGGTGCTCAGATCGCGGAGGACGAGCGTGGAGCCGAAGGTGTGGCGCTGCGTCGAGCGCGGTGTGGAATCGGACGCGATGGGACGCGGCGCGCCGCCGGGTACGGAGGCCGCCGTCTTCGGCGCCGAGTCCACCTGCGCATGCTGGGTGTTGGTCGTGTCGCTCGTATCGAGGAGATAGGCGAGGTAGCGTCCGGATGGCGCGAGGCG
This sequence comes from Gemmatimonadaceae bacterium, assembly GCA_035687925.1. Lineage (GTDB taxonomy): Bacteria > Gemmatimonadota > Gemmatimonadetes > Gemmatimonadales > Gemmatimonadaceae > DASSNR01. Next base: position 3,505 of record DASSNR010000140.1, read on the forward strand.
GAACGACTTCACGCCGGGGATCACCGTGACGTTGCCATCGGACGTCCGCAGGATGCCGAGGGCGTTCGCGGGACCACGCGAGTGCTTCTTCGCATGCTGGGCGCGCTCGACCTCCGCGCGCGTGGGCTCGATGGTGAAGACCACGAAGCGCGCATCGCTGGTGAATTCCGCGTTCGGAACCTGATGCGCATCACGCGCCGATGCGTCGACCTTCGTCTGTGGGCGGCCGATGAAGCCGCGCGTGTGTCGGTACTCGCGCCCCGAGGGGAGCTCGCGCAC
>DASSNR010000144.1:0-2114 GCA_035687925.1 Gemmatimonadaceae bacterium
AGTGCAGCGCTGCTCGTGATCGGCGTGATTGCGGCGTTCGTTCCGGCGCGGCGTGCGGGGAAGGTCGATCCGGCGCTCGTGCTGCGGGAGCAATGATCCGAGATTCGCTACTCACCCCGAGCACAGCGGTTGTCATCCCGAGCGGAGCGGTTGTCATCCCGAGCGCAGCGAGGGATCTCCTCGCCAGCCCGAGATTCCTCGCTGCGCTCGGAATGACAACCGCTCCGCTCGGGATGACAATCTCGCTCAGGCTGACAACCGAATCTCGGATCATTGCTCCCGCAGCACGAGCGCCGGATCGACCTTCCCCGCACGCCGCGCCGGAACGAACGCCGCAATCACGCCGATCACGAGCAGCGCTGCACTCGCCGCTGCGAAGGCGATGGGATCGATCGGGCTCACGCCGAAGAGCAACGACGCGAGCAGTCGCGCGAGCCCCGCGGTCGCGAGCGCCCCGAGCACCACGCCCGCACCGACGAGCACCGCGCCCTGCCCCACGATGTGACGGACGACGCGTGACCCCGGGAGCCCGAGCGCCACGCGGATCGCCCAGTCGCGCTGGCGACGCGATGCGAAGTGCGAGATCACCCCGTAGATCCCGACCGCACCGAGCACGAGCGCAAGCGCCGACAACACCGCGAGCAGCGACATCACCTGCCGCGCGGGGCCGACGGCCTCGTCGAGCACGCGCCCCATCGTCGTGGTCTGCTGCACGGCGACATCGGGGGCGACGCGTTGCACGGTGCGGCGCGCGGCATCGAGCACGGCGGCCGCGTCCTGCGGACGGGCGGTGCGGAGCACCACCGACAGTCCGCTCTCCCACCCCACCTGGTCGCCGAGATAATACGCCGTCGGCGACGGCGCATCCGTGAGTCGGGCCTCGGTCACGTTCGACACCACACCGACGATCCGCTGTCGGATGTCGAAGCCGCCGATGAGATGCCGGCCGAGCGGATTCTCGCCGGGGAAGAACGTGCGCGCGAGCGCCTCGTTCACGACCACCGGGATCTCCTGCGTGCTGTCCACCTGCGTCGCGCTGTCGGTGACGAGCGCGCGATCGGACACGTCGAAGGTGCGACCCGCGCGGAGCCCGATCCCCATCGTCGTGAAGTAGTCGGGCGACACGATGCGGAAGTAGGTGATCGTCTGCGACATCTCCGGGTGCCCTTCGGGGCGCATGCCGAAGCTGTCGCCTCCGCCGTGCAGTGGGAGCCGCGCGGTCGCCGCGACGGAGCGCACGCCCGGAATCGACGCGAGCTCCGTGATCACCGACCGCACCACGCGCGCGCGATCGGCGTCGTGCATCGTGGGGCTCGAGAGGAGATCCACCACCGCGACGTGCTGCGTGTCCACGCCGGGATCGATCGCGTACAGGTTGGCGACGCTGCGCACGAGGAGCGCCGCGCCCGATGCGATGAGCATCGCGAGCGCCACCTCGGCGACCACCAGTCCGCGCTCGAGTCGTCCGCCGCGCCCCTGGATCCCGCCGGTGCGCGCGCCGCTCAGTGCACCGCGCAGGTCGCCGCGCCAGAGCGACATCGACGGCACGAGGACGACGAGCATCACCGCGATGAGCGCGATGCCGAGCGCGGCGGCGAAGAGCCGCCAGTCGAACGCTGCACGCTCCGCCCACGCACCGATGGGGAGCGCACCGGCGAGTAGATGGAAGCCGCCCGCGGCGAGCGCGGCGCCGACGAGTCCCGCGCCGAGTCCGAGCAGGAGCGCTTCGATGACGAGCTGCTGCACGAGCCGCCCGCGGTTCGCGCCGAGCGCGGAGCGCACCGCGAGCTCCGAGGCGCGCCCTTCCACCTGGCCGAGCATCAGCGCGGCGACGTTCGCGCACGCGATGAGCAGAATGAGTCCCATCGCGGCGAGCGTCGCCGTGAGCGCGGGGCGCATCGAGCCGACGAGCGCGTCGCGCAGCGGGGTGAGCGCGGGCGCGCGTCGCTTGTCCGCGTCGCCATAATAGTCGTTCGCGAAGCGCACGGCGAGCGTCGATGCGATCTGATGCATCGTCGCGTCCATGTGTCGCACGTCGCGGCCCGGAGCGACGCGTCCCACGAGCGCGAAGCTCCCGTTCATCCGCTGCGGATCGATCGGCTGCGGGCGCCAGA
>DASSNR010000156.1:0-14975 GCA_035687925.1 Gemmatimonadaceae bacterium
ACATGTCGTTCGTCGAGCTCCCCGACAGCAGCTACGAACCGCGCGCCGACGACCCGCGCGTGGGCTACTTCGGCATCTCCTTCAACGACTACGCGCAGCCGATCCAGGCCCAGCTCCAGCAGTCGTGGATCGAGCGCCACCGGCAGCAGCGCGTGAACCCCGACGACCCGAGCTCCCCCATCAAGAATCCCATCGTCTACTACATAGACCGCGGTATCCCCGAGCCGATTCGCAGCGCGGTGAAGGAGGGCGTGAGCTGGTGGACCGAGGCGTTCGATCGCGCGGGGCTCAAGGGCGCATTCGTCGTCAAGGATCTTCCCGAAGGCGTGGACCCGATGGACGCACGCTACAACGTGGTGCAGTGGGAGAATCGCAACGAGCGCGGCTGGTCGATCGGCGGCGCGCTCGCCGATCCGCGCACGGGCGAGATGATCAAGGGGATGGCGCGACTCGACTCGCACCGCGAGCGCACGGACTACAACCTGTACGCGGGACTCATGGGCGCCGCGTCGTCCGCGGCCGACACCGCGTTCGTCCTCGCGCGCGCGCGATCCAAGGCCGCGCACGAAGTGGGGCACACGCTCGGCCTCGCGCACAACTTCATCGCGTCCACGTACGATCGCGCGTCGGTCATGGATTACCCGCCGCCGCGCGTCACACTCGACGCGAACGGCAACATCGATGTCTCCGCGGCCTACGCGCAGGGCCCGGGCGCGTACGACGTCTGGGCGATTCACTGGGGGTACGGGATCTTTCCCAAGGGCACGGAGCAGGATTCGCTGCGCGCCATCGTCGCCGATGGCCTGAAGAAGGGCTACCTCTTCCTCTCCGATGGCGATGCGCGCCCCGAGTTCGCTTCCGATCCACGCGTGAACTTGTGGGACGATCAGGCGACCGCGACCGGATTTCTCAAGACCCAGATGGCCGTGCGCCGTGTCGCCCTTCAGCACTTCGGACTCCGCAACATCCGCCCGGGTGAGCCGGTCGCGCTGCTGCAGGAACGCTTCGTCCCCGTGTACTTCTTCCACCGCTTCGCGATCAGCTCTGCCGCGCGCACGATCGGCGGCATGGAGTACAGCAATGCGCTGAGCGGCGACGGCCAGCAGGCGACGCACCCCATCGCCGCTGCCGAGCAACGTGCGGCGCTCGATCAGCTCCTCACCGCGCTCACACCGGAGGAGCTCGCGATCCCCGACACCGTGCTCACGCTCCTCGGTCCGCGCCCCTTCTCGTACAGCGGCTCCGTCGAGCTCTTCGGCAGCCGCACGCGTCCCGCCTTCGATGAGCTGGGTGCGGCGCGCACGCTCGCGCAGATGGTGCTGGACGCGGTGCTCGAACCCAACCGGGCCGCGCGCCTCGTCGAGTTCGCGCCGCACGAGACGAACGCGCTCACGCTGGGCGAGACGATCGATGCGTTGACGGCCGCCACCTGGGGACGACCCGCGCCTCGGAGTGCGAAGCTCGCCGCGCTGCAGCGCGTCACGCAGCGCGCGCTCGCCGACAAGCTGCTCTCGCTCGCCGCCGATACGAACGCCTCGCCCGAGGTGCGCGCGATCGCCGAGCTCAAGATCGCGAAGTTGAAGCGTGTGGCGGAGACGCGCGCGCGTGCGCACCCGGCCACGCGCTGGGGCGACGCCGAGCAGGCGCACTGGCTCGCCATCGCGGGCGACTTCACGCGCTGGATCGAGCGACGCGAGCTTCCCGCGCCGACCCCGGCACTCGTCGCACCGCCAGGCGATCCGTTCGGACTCGATCCGTAACAGCCGATGCGGGTGGAGAGCAGCGGGCGGGCCGTGTGGATCCGCCGACGCGCGGCGAATGTGCGCCGGCGGTCCAACGTCGTGGGCGGCGTCGCGTGCATCGCGTTCGCCGCGCTGCTCGGGATCGCGCTCGTGAGCTTCCCCGGCGCGTGGCGCTCGCGCATCGCGCCCTCGATGCCGAGCGTGCCGCGTCCGGATACTTTGGCGATCGCCCAAGCCATCGCGCAGGCGACGACGCGTCTCGAGACAGCGAAGCAATCACTCGCCCACGCCCGCGCCATCGCCGCGCGGCACGCGCACCCGCCGCAGCCGATCGATACCTTCCCCGCGCCGGTGCGCGCTCGGCGCGATACGCTCGATCAGGAGCTCGCGCAGCTCGGCACGCTGCTGCAGAGCGCGGAGAGCGCGCCGCTCCCCGCGTCGTACCGCGCGCTCGGTGAATCGCCGGTCATGCACGCCGATCCGCGCGTGCGCAACCTGCTCGATTCGCTCGCCGTCGTCGAGCAGGCGCGCTCGGCGTTCGATCCGATCGGCGGCGTTGATCCGGTGTTCCTCGCGCTGACCACACGGGCCAGCGATCTCGGGAAGACGATGCAGGCGATCGCCATCGACAAGTACAGCGTGCTGCGTACGCAGCTCGCCGCGATCTCGCCCGTGGTGCCGCACGTCGAGCCCATCGTCGTCCCCGACACGATTCCGCTGCTCGCCGAGCGCGACTCGGCGACCGCAGCGCAAACGGGGGCGATGCACCGGCTCGCGGAGGCCCGCGTCCTGGTGCGCGAGCTGGACGACGAAGCCGCGCGCGAGCGTGAGCGCGCCGCGATGGGGGTACCGCCCGCTGTGCTGCTCACCGCGGCGGCCGTGCTCGCGCTCGTCATGGGGTTCGCCGTCGCGCTCACGCTCGAGCTGCGCCGGCCGTGCGTCGCCGATGCGCGCGAAGCGGAAGAGATCGTCGGGCATCGCGTCCTGGTCATCGTGCAGCCGCATCGCGCGATCCCCGAGCGCACACGGCGCAGAGCGGATCGTGAGATGCCACCGCTCATCCACCCGGTGTCCGATACCTACCAGGCACTGTTCGCGCAGCTCGCCGACAGTGCGTTCAACCTCCCGCTCGTCGGCGTCGTCGGCGACCGGCCGCTCGCCACCGCCGCGGTGGCCGCGAACCTCGCCGCGACCGCGGCGCGCCAGCCGCGTGCCACGCTGCTCGTCGACACCGACATCGAGACGCACACCTTATCGGCGGTCGCGCACGTGCCGAGCGCGCCGGGGCTCACCGACGTGCTCGACGAGCGCATCGAGTGGCCGGAGACGATCGCCGCCATGATCGCGGGGCGCGATCGCACGGTCGACATCCTGCCGAGTGGGTTGGGCTTTGCGGGGAGCGACGCGCTCGACGGCGCGCTGGTCGTCTTTCGCGCCGAGCTCGCGCACCTCGCTCGACGCTACGAGACCGTGGTCGTGAACGTCGCCGCCGCACGCGGCGGCCATCCGAACGCGCTCGCAAGTGCGGTGCAGCAAGCGGTCCTCTGCGTCTGCGTGGGGCGTACGCGGCTCGACACGCTCGCCACGCTCGTCGCGCGGCTGGACGCGCAGGGCGTGGCCATCCGCGGACTCGTGCTCTGGGAGATGGCGGAGCCCGCGCAGTCGGCGGCAGGCGACGCGTCGCCGCTCGTCACCGTGCACGCAGCGCCGCAGGCGGCGCTCGTACGCTAGCCACACGCATCACGCGGTAGCCGCACCCGAGGCCACGGCGATAACTTTCGCCGCATGGCGGAGCTCACGCTGGACCTGCGCGGCGTTCCGAAGACGCGCGCCTATGCCGATCTCGGGAACGCGATCGAGCACGTGCTCGCGGGCGTGCACGATGACGTCGCCGCGATGGCGACCGTCGCCTCGCTCATCCACAATGCATTCGGTCATCTGTGGACGGGCTTCTACCGCGTCGTCGAGCCCGCGCGGCTGCTGCGCGTCGGGCCGTATCAGGGCACACTTGGCTGTCTCGAGATCGAGTTCGGCCGCGGCGTGTGCGGATCGGCGGCGAGTGAGCGGCGGAGCATCGTGGTGCCCGACGTGAATTTGTTTCCGGGGCACATCGCCTGCGACGCGCGCTCGTGCTCGGAGATCGTCGTGCCCGTGTTCGCCGCAGACGAGCGGCTCCTCGGCGTGCTCGACATCGATTCCACGGAGATCGCGACGTTCGATGACGAGGACCGGGAAGGACTCGAGCGCGTCGTGCAATGGTTCGCGAGGAATGTTCCATGACCACTGGCTACTCGGACCGCATCCACCACGCGTTCGCGTTCGCCGCGAAGCATCACGACCAGCAGGTGCGTCGCGGGACGCGGCTGCCGTACCTCACGCGCGCGCCCAACGTCGCCGTCATCCTCACGCGCTATGCGCAGGACGAGACGACCGTGGTCTCGGGGATTCTCTACGACGTGGTCGACGACTACATGCGCGACGGGTGCACGCCCGAGATGCTCGAGCAGCGGATCGCGAGCAAGTTCGGCGACGACGTATTGCAGACGCTGCTCGCCGTGACCGAACGTCGCTTCGACGACGACGGGACGGAGATGTCGTACGACGAGCGGCGCGACGATCTCCTTGCACGGCTCGGCGACGCCGATGCGCGGGGTCGCTGGGTGCTGGCGGCGGATCAACTCCACACCGGCAGCGCGCTGCTCGCCGATCTCCGCCGCACGGATTTTCCCGAGTCGGTGTGGTCGCGCTTCGCCTCGGGGCGTGAGGGGACCATCCGCTGGTACCGGCGCCTGTGCGACACATTCCTCGACGCGGGCTTCGATGCGCCGATCATGCAGGAGTTCCACTCGATGGTCGATGCGCTCGAGGAGAAGTACAGCCGGACCCGGGAGCCGGAGTTCTAGGGACCGCTCTGGTCGCGCCCGGCAGGCCGCCCTATACTGGACGCACACTCATCCTGCGAGGTATGCCATGTGGAGCGAGTTCAAGGCATTCCTGATCAAGCAGAACGTCCTGGCACTGGGCATCGCTGTCGTGCTCGGCGTTGCGTTGAACACCGTCGTGCAGGCGATCGTCAACGACGCCATCATGCCCATTGTGACCGTGTTCACACCGAAGGGCTCGTGGCAGACGGCCCTCTGGGATGTCGGTCCGTTCCACTTCAAGCCGGGTGATCTCGCGAGCGCCGTGCTCAACTTCCTGATCATCGGCTTCGTGTGCTGGCGCATCACCAAGGCGTTCATCAAGCCCGCGCCCGCAGCACCCGTCCCCGCGACCAAGACGTGTCCCTACTGCCGCATCCAGATCGACGCCGCCGCGACGCGGTGCCCGCACTGCACGAGCGCGCTCGAAGGCGTGCCGGCGCTGGCCATAGGAGGGAGCGGCCAGGCGGCGTCCGTGTGAGGGCGCAGGAGCAGAGAGGAGTCGTCATCCCGAGCGCAGCGAGGGATCTCGTTCTACCAGCGAGATCCCTCGCTGCGCTCGGGATGACAAGGCTGCGCTCGGGATGACAAGGCTGCGCGCGGGATGACCGTCCGGTCGTTCCTGCTCTCTGCTTTCTGCTTTTACGCTCCGTACCGCCGCTCCACGTACCCCTCGAGGATCTCCAGAAACTCCGGCACGATCCGCTCGCCCTTGAGCGTGACGGCGAGCTTGCCGTCCACGTACACGGGTGCTTTGGGCTCCTCGAACGTTCCCGGCAGCGAGATCCCGATGTTCGCGTGCTTCGATTCGCCGGGGCCGTTCACCACGCACCCCATCACCGCCACGCGCATCTCCTCCACGCCGGGATACGTCTCGCGCCACACCGGCATCTGCTCGCGCAGATACGTCTGGATGTCCTGCGCCATGTGCTGGAAGAAGGTGGAGGTCGTGCGCCCACACCCGGGGCATGCCGTTACCTGCGGCATGAAGCTCCTGAGCCCGAGCGACTGCAGGATCTGCTGCGCGACGTACACCTCTTCCGTGCGATCACCGTTCGGCTTCGGCGTGAGCGAGACGCGGATCGTATCACCGATCCCTTCGCTGAGGAGAATCGACAGTCCCGCCGTGCTGGCGATGATCCCCTTCGCGCCCAGCCCCGCTTCGGTGAGCCCGAGGTGCAGCGGATAGTCGCACCGCGCGGCGAGGCGACGGTACACCTCCACCAGATCCTGCACGCCCGACACCTTCGCCGAGAGAATGATGCGGTCGTGTCCCAGCCCCGTTTCTTCGGCGAGCGCGGCCGAGCGGAGTGCGCTCTCCAGCATCGCCTCGATGTAGACATCGTGCGCATCACTCGGCTCGCTCGCGCGCGCATTCTCGTCCATCATCTGGGTGAGCAGCTCCTGATCGAGCGAGCCCCAGTTGACGCCGATGCGCACGGGCTTGTCGTGCTCGAGCGCGATCTGGATGATCGTGCGGAAGTTCTCGTCGCGCCGCTTGCCGCCGACGTTGCCCGGATTGATGCGGTACTTGGCGAGCGCACGCGCGCACGCCGGGTACTTCGCGAGGAGCAGGTGTCCGTTGTAGTGGAAGTCGCCGATCACGGGGACGTCGACGCCGGCGTCGGCGAGGCGCTGCACAATCTCGGGGACGGCGGCCGCGGCCTCGTCGTTATTGACCGTCACGCGCACGAGCTGCGAGCCGGCGCGCGCGAGCGCCATCACCTGCTCGGCGGTGGACGCCGCATCGGCGGTGTCGGTGTTGGTCATCGACTGGACGACCACGGGGTGTCGGCTGCCGACCGGCACGCCGCCCACGACCGCGGTGACCGTCTGTCTGCGAGGCGCGAAGGTCACGACCGTCTCTGGTGAAGTGTGGGTCCAGCTCCAACGGAGTGAGCGGACGATGCGAAAGCTAATACGTCTCGGTCATTCCGCGCACACGCCCGGTGCTGGCGTGCATCGTGCACCCCTCTCGTGGCCTTCATGGAGGAGGATCTCATGGCTACCGGTACCGAATTTCTCAAGCATCAGGTCAACAATGCGGTCGTTTCGCATCGCGCGTTCCTCGAGGCGCTGAAGGATCACAAGGGCGATGCGCGCGACCCACGCTTTCGCGATCTGTGCACCCGTTACATCCCGCCGATGCAGGAAATGCAGAACCAGCTGGAGGCGTATCAGAACGAATTGGGCGCCGACGAGGGGATGGCGAAGAAGGTGATCGGCGGCTTGATGGGCGGCGCGCGTGATCTCGCCGACATGGCGAACGACGATTTCCTCCGTCTGGTGCGCGACATCATCCTGTCGGATCAGAACGAGGATACGTTCCGCACGTTCCGCGAGGCCGGGCGGCAGCTCGGCAACACCCGGCTGCAGGAGATCGGCGCGGCCGGCGAGCAGGGCCACGACAATTACAGCCGGGATGCCAACCGGCTGGTGCAATCGATGTTCGTGGAGTCGGTGCGCGGCACAGGGCCGCAGGTGACCACGCAGCCGCAGCCCGGAACCCAGCCCCGGCCGGCGGTGTAACACACACCCCAATTTGGGCCGCTATTGCTTCATTTCGGGGGGTGCCATATATTGGTGCCGGCACCACCCGTTGGCGGCAGGAGACCCGGGCGGCATGTACGTCCGGGTCGCTTTGTATATGTACCCCACAGGTGAGGCTGGCGCGATGACACACACGCTCGCGCCATCGGTACTTGTCAGGGTTCGGCGCGTTCCGCTCCCTGGACAACAACATTTCAGGAGTAGGACATGCGCACCACCGGAAAGGTGAAGTGGTTCAACGATGCCAAGGGCTTCGGCTTCATCACCCCTGACAACGGTCAGAAGGACTGCTTCGTCCACTACAGTGCCATCCAGGGCAACGGCTTCAAGTCGCTGGCCGAGGGTGACACGGTCGAGTTCGACATCGTGCAGGGCCAGAAGGGCCCGGCGGCGGAGAACGTGACGAAGCGGTAAGACCGCGCTTCACTGCCACGGAACGGGGCGTCTCTCGCGCGAGAGACGCCCCGTTTTGTGTATCAGGCGCGCAGACTGTCGGTCACCATCCGCTGCGTCGCGCGGATCTCCCGCGCCACGAGACGCCGCGCCTCGGCGGCCCGCCCGCGACGCAGCGCGTGCAACACCGCCTCGTGGCTGCGCACCGCATCGTCGCTGTGTGGGAGCCGGAGCATGCCGAACTGGATGATGCGATGGCTCTCGACGAGCAGGTGACCGACGAGCGACGCCAGGCGCGCATTGCCGCACGATTCGGCGATCGTGGTATGGAAGGCCACGTTCGCGCGGTGGAAGGCGCGGACGGTGCTCGGGCGGGCCACATCGTAGCCGACGTGACAGAGCCGATCGAGCATCGCGAGCCGTGCCGCATCGAGCCGGCCGGCGGCGAGGGTGACGGCGGCCGGCTCGACGATGAGCCGCAACCCGCAGATCTCCTCGACGTCGCGTCGCGTGATCGGCGCCACCACGTAGCCCTTGCGCGGGTGCACCCGCACCAGTCCCTCGTACACGAGCTGTCGCAGGGCCTCGCGCACCGGCGTCTTGCCGAGCTGCATCTGCTCGGCCACGTCGCTCTCGGTGAGTCGTGTGCCCGGGGCACGCGTGCAGGCGATGATCTGATCGCGAAGACGAACGTACGCCGTCGTGCTCACGGATGGGGCGTCCGTGCGCGATCGGGGTCTCGCCCGCGTCTGCGCGGTCGGTCGCGCGGTCCGTGGCGAGGACGACGCGGTGCCGTTCGAGCGCGTTCGTCCGTTGCGCATGTCAGACGATAACACGCGCGTCGCGCACGATCCACCAGCCGCCCATCGACATTGTTGACACACCTGACCAAGCGCCATACTGTGATATATCACAGGCCCCCGCGTCTCCGGCGCTTGCCCGCCCGCTCCGGAACGTGCCCTGCCGGACGCGTCCTCGCATTGCCTGGTGCGGTGGACGCGTCGCACTCCAGCCGGCAGGCCAGGGAAGCGGTGTTCCGCCGTGGACAATCCTCAGCGCGCAGCTGTCGTCTCGCCAGCGCGCTTGCATGCTCTGCAGTCCCCACCCGCCGAAGGCCGGCACCATCGGCCCGACGGGTGGCCGCGCGACAGCGTTGATCGAGTTGCAGCAGCTGCACGTTCGTCCTCACCCCCCACGCGCTGGAGGAACACCGTCTATGAGACTGCGTCGACAGACACTTCATCTGGCGAGCGGTGCCCTGCTCATGCTCATCATGCTCAGTGGCCGCTCGCTCCAGGCACAGGGAACCATCACCGGGCATGTCGTGGCCGCCGATTCGAAGTTGCCGGTGAGCGGTGCGCAGATCGTGCTGGTCGGGACGACGGCGGCCACGAGCACGGGCAACGATGGGAGCTACACGCTGCGCAACGTGCCCGCGGGTCCCGTCACGGTCGAGGTGCTGCAACTGGGCTACCGCGCCCAGCGGGCGACGACGACCGTCACGAATGGGCAGACCGCAACCGTCGACTTTCAGCTGACCGTGGCCATCGTCCAACTGCAGGAGGTGGTGGCGACGGCAACCGGTCAGCAGCGGCGTGTGGAGTTGGGCAATTCCATCTCCACGCTCGGCGATGTCTCGAAGACGGTCGAGGCGAAGCAGCCGACCAACATCGCCGACTTGATGGTGGCCAAGTCGCCAGGCGTGATCGTGCTCCCCACGTCGACGATGGGCGGCGCGCCCACGCTGCGCATTCGCGGCGCCTCGTCGATCAGTCTCAACAACGCGCCGATCTATTACGTGGACGGCGTGCGCTACGCCGCGGACGCCACGAACTCGGGGACCGATACCGACTTCTCCCTCCTCAACTCGCTGGATCCCGAGGAGATCGCGGATGTGGAGATCGTGAAGGGACCGTCGGCGGCCACGCTGTATGGCACCAACGCCGCCAACGGCGTCGTGCTCATCACCACGAAGCGGGGGCAGGCCGGCACGGCGCGATGGAACGCCTACGCGCAGGATGGGCTCGTCGACGACCGCACCCAGTACCAGACCATGTATGCGAACTGGGGACACGCGCCCAGCGACCCCACGACGCCTATTCGCTGCCAGCTCGCGACCATGGGCCCGTCCACGTGCATCAGCGATAGCCTCACGTCCTACAACCTGCTGGAGGATCCGTCGAACACGTTCGTCCACCTGGGCCGCGCCCGGGCGTACGGCATCAACGTGAGCGGGGGGACGGAGAAGGTGCAGTACTTCGTCAGCGGCGACATGACCAACCAGACCGGCCCGATCCAGATGCCGGACTTCGAGGTGCAGCGGTTCGCGGCCGAGAAGACTCCCGTTCGGGACGAGTGGTTCCACCCGGAGGCGCAAAAGAGCCTCAATCTCCGCACGAACCTCTCCGCGACCGTGACGCCCAAGCTCAACATGCACATCAGCGCGGGCTTCTCGAAGAACTACAACCGGCTCATGCCGGAGAGCGATCTGATCCTGAGCCTCTACTACATCGGGATGGAGAACTACGGGTTCAAAGGGCCGGGACTCGACAAGGAGACCGAGGACAACAAGGGGACACCGCTGCACGACTATCTGCAATGGGCGCCCGGCGACATCATGCAGGCCGTCAGCGAGCAGAACGTGCATCGCATCACGACGAGCGCCAACGCGGATTGGAAGCCCTTCTCCTGGATGGATAACAACGCCACGGTCGGCATGGACGCGACGAACCTCGACTACTACACCATCTGTCGGGTGAATGAGTGCCCGGAGTTCGTGGACCTGCGTGCCGGCGATGTGACGGACAACCGGTCGAACTTCCGCAACTACTCGGCGCGCCTGATCAGTACGTCGACGTGGAACGCCAGGGATTGGGCCGCACTCAAGACGAGCGTCGGCGCGGACTACACCATCGTCCAGACCGATCGGCTCAACACCAACGGCCACACGCTCCCGCCGGGCGGCGAGCGAGTGAATCAGGCGTCGACGCGGGACGTGACGAACGAACTCCTGCCGACCGCCGTCAAAACGCTCGGGTTGTACATCCAGGAGCAGGCCGCACTGCACGACCGGCTGTTCCTCACGGCGGCGGTGCGCACGGACCAGAACAGCGCGTTCGGCACCAACTTCCAGCGCGTGTTCTACCCGAAGGCGAGCGTCTCCTGGCTGGCATCCGATGAATCGTTCTTCCCGAAGCCGAACTGGCTGAACCAGTTCCGGCTCCGTGCGGCCTATGGCGCCAGCGGCGTGCAACCGGGTGCCACGGATGCGCTGGCCCTCTACGACGCCGGCAGCGTCCGGATCGCGCAGCGTGGAGAGACTGCCGGCGAGAACCTCCCCGGCCTCACGGCGAGCAGTCCGGGCAACCCGAAGCTCAAGCCCGAGACGTCGACCGAGTTCGAGGGCGGCTTCGATACGCAGCTGTTCGACAATCGCATCAGCCTGAACTACACCTACTACCGCAAGCAGACCAAGGACGCGCTCATCAGCGTCCCGATCGCGCCGTCGTCCGCCGCGCCGGATCTGAGCTTGTTGCAGAACATCGGCGCCACGCGGAACTCCGGCCACGAGATGACGCTCAGCGCGCAGCTCATCGACAACCGGCGCTTCGGATGGGATGTGACGTTGAACGGCTCGCACAACACGAACATGGTGGTCGATCTCGGCATCGACCCGGTCACGGGCAAGGAGCGCATCATCGGTGACGGGAGACAGACCCGCCAGGTCGTGGGCTATCCGATGAACAGCCAGTGGTTCCGTGGCTATACGTACAACGACGACAACGGCGACGGGATCCTGCAGCGCTCGGAGGTGCACGTCGATTCCGCGTTCCAGTACATCGGGACGGATGCGCCGCGCGACCTGTTCTCCGTGCAGACCGGCGTCGAGCTTTTCGCGCACCGGCTCCGGCTGAGCGCGATGTTCGACTACAAGGGCGGGGGCAACCAGCAGGACGGGGCGAACAACTTCCAGTGCAATTCGTTCCCACAGGCGTGCCGGGAAACGCAGGATCCCACGGCGCCGCTCGCAATGCAGGCGCGCGCCATCGCCAAGACCTATGGGACGCGGATCGGCAGCACGACGTACAAGACGGGGCGCGGCTACTGGATGAGCGACCAGTACTGGAAGTTCCGCGAGTTCTCGGCCGTGTACACGCTGCCGGATGTGGTGACGCGCGCGGTGCGGGCGCAAAAGGGCTCCAACATCGCGCTCGCGGTGCGGAACCTCTACACGTGGACGTCGTTCACCGGCATCGACCCCGAGGCGAACTACGGGCTCTCACAGTCGGAGGTGCAGAACGAGTTCCAGACGGCGGCTCCGCCCACGTACATCACGCTCCGACTCAACCTCAAGTTCTGACCTTCCATCGAGGACGATACTCATGATGCACTTCACACCTCGCGCTCGATGGGCCGTCACCACGTGCGCACTCCTGACGAGCGGTCTGTTGCTCTCTGGTTGCCACCTCACCGACCAGCTGCTCGAGCCGCAGAACCCAGGGCTGATCGATCCGACCGCCGTGCAATCGCCGGCTGCCGCGATGGCGCTGAAGGTCGGTGCTATGGGGCAGCTCCGGATCATCTACACGAACTGCCCCGGCAACGAGTGCTTGTGGCAGGAGAGCGGCGTGCTCGCCGATGAGTACAAGAACTCCGACTTCCAGAACACGCGGCAGGACATCGACCAGCGCACGATCACGAGCAACAACCCGACGCTCGATTACTACGCGATCACGCAGATTCGCGGCTACGTGCGCGACGGGATTGCCGCCATGCAGCAGTTCCTCCCCGACAGCACGGCCGATATCGGCGAGCTGTACATGGCGCTCGGCTTCGTCGAGATGTCGTTGGCCGAGAACTATTGCAACGGCATTCCGCTCGGCCATACGACGAACGGTGAAGTGACGCTGGGGCCGCCGCTGTCGGATGCGGAAGTGTTCGACAGCGCGTCGGCGCATCTCGACACCGCGCTGGCGCTCGCCACCGGCAGCGACGATGGCAGCGTGTTCGTCCGCCGCGCCGCACTGATCACGAAGGCGAGAATCCTCATCGATGAGGGGCAGTACGCGGCGGCGGCCGCGCTCGTCCCGACCTCCGCGGTCCCGTCCACCTATCAGTACGTCATGGAGACGGACCCGTCGAACAACAACGACGACAACGGCATCTGGGATCTGAACAATCAGATCGCGCGCATCACCGTGAGCGACAGCTTCGACATCGTGAACGGTGCGAAGAACGTCATCCAGAACGCGCTGCCGTTCGTGTCGGCGAAGGACCCGCGCGTCCCGGTGGCGAGCGGCGATTCCGTGTCGCCCACGGTGGCGCCGGAAGACGGGAGCACGCCGGAGTTCGTGCAGCTGCTGTGGGGGCGCGATGACCCGGTGCCATTGGTGTCGGGGATCGATGCACGACTGATCGAGGCGGAGGCGAAGCTCAACGCCTCGGACATTCCGGGGATGATGCAGATCCTCAACGATCTGCGCGCGAACCCGCCGGCGATCGGGATCTATCAACCGGCCGCGATGCCGCCGCTCGCAACACCGGCGAATCAGGTCGATGCAACCACGCTCTTCTTCCGCGAGAAGGCCTTCTGGACGTTCGGGCGTGGACAGCGGCTGAGCGATCTGCGCCGGCTGGTCCGGCAGTACCAGCGTCCGCAGGAGCAGGTCTTCCCGACCGGGAAGTACTTCAAGGGCGGGGACTACGGCACCGACGTGAACTTCCCCGTCAGCGACGACGAGCTCGCGAACCCGCAGTTCAAGGGGTGCACCGATCGCAACGCGTAGCAAGCAGTTTCGTCCGGCCAGTCCGTGCAGCGATGCGGACTGGCCGGACCGTTTCATCTGACGTACGACACCGCTGGGTTGGAAGGACGATGCCGTCTTCATTGCCTCTTCACCGTCGGAGAGCTCGCCATGCCACGCGCTGTGTGCCTGTCCGCGTCGGTGCTTCTGTTCGCTGCCCTGCCGGTGCTCGCCCAGCAACCAGCTGTACCGGCATCCGCTGACCAGCCCGTTCTCCCCGTCGCGGACTACGCCAGGATCGAGACACTCGGGGCGAGCGACCTCTCTCCCGACGGGAGATGGGTGGTGTACGACGTCCGGCGTGTGAGCGGCGGCACCGAGCTCCACTACCGTGCGGTCGGCGCGAGCGCGGAGCACGCTGTACCGTTCGCCCACGACGGCGCGTTCACCGACAACAGCCGATGGCTGCTCTACACCATCACGCACGACACGACGCGCGCCCTGCGCATGCAGGCGCGCCGCCGGCGCGGCCCGGGTGGCCGGCCGTCGGCAGGAAGCTCGGCCGATTCGATTCACGATGCCGTGGGGATCGTGGATCTGCGATCCGATACGACCACGGTGTTGCGCGACGTCCAATCGTTCGATCTGAGCGAGGACGGCGTGCACGTGGCGCTGCGTCGCTATCCGTCGAAGGGCGCCAAGGGGCACGGTGCGGACCTCGTGGTGCGCGACCTCGAGCGCGGCACCGACGTGACGTTCGGCAACGTCTGGGACTACGCGTGGAGCGACGATGGCGCGCTGTTGGCCATGAGCATCGACGTCGACGGCAGGACGGGAAACGGCGTGCAGGTATACGACGTCGCGACCGGTACCATTCGTTCGCTCGATGCGAGCGACATGGTGTACGCAGGACTTCAGTGGCGCGATCACAGCCACGACCTGACCGCCTTCCGGAGCCGGATCGACAGCGCCTTCGCCGACACGGGCTACGCCGTGATCGCCTGGCGCGGTGTGGGGACGCCGCGCACGACGACGCAGGTGTACGACTTCTCCACCGATAGCAGCGCGTTCCTCGCGGGGATGCGTGTCGCGCCGTACCGTGTGCCGGAATGGTCCGCGGATGGGCGCACGCTCTTCTTCGGCATCGCGCCGCGCGAGCCCAAGGTGCACGAGCCCACAGGCCGCCCCGCCGCCGGCGACGATGCGACACCAGCGCGCGTGGAAGTGTGGCACTGGAAGGCTCTGCGCGAATACCATCAGCAGGACCGCGAAGCGCAACGTGATCGCCAGCGCACGCTGCTCGTCGCCTGGAGCCTCGCGTCGAACCGGGTCGTACCGCTCACCGACGACTACTTCGCCGACGTGCAGCTGGCCGACAGCGGGCAGGCAGCCGTCGTCTCCGACGAGACACCCTACTTCGCCGAGATCATCTCGGGTCGCCCGTACCGCGACGTCTACATGGTCGACATGGCCACGGGACAACGCACCAAGGCGCTTACCAAGGTGCCGTTCGCACCGAGTGTGAGCCCCACCGGGCGATACCTGCTGTACGTGCAGGATGGCCACTGGTGGTCGTACGACCGCACGACGGGCGCACGGGCGAACCTCACCGGCGGCATTCCGAG
>DASSNR010000174.1:0-5265 GCA_035687925.1 Gemmatimonadaceae bacterium
TGGGCGATGCGACGAGTGAGCGGAGGAGCGCAGTATTGTCATCCCGAGCGCCGTGATTGTCATTCCGAGCGGAGCGAGGAATATCGCTCTCCGGGCCGAGATCCCTCGCTTCGCTCGGGATGACAGCTTCGCTCGGGATGACAGCTTCGCGCAGAAGTCGCGCGCGCTCGGCGAAGTCCACGGGGCGGCGGTTGTCGGGGTCGACGAGCGCAAAGTGCCACAGCTCGTCGCCCTGATAGATGTCGGGCGTGCCCGGCGAGGTGAGATGGACGACGGCGCGTGACAGCGCGTTCGTGATGCCGGCGCACGAGAGCTCGGCCACCAGCGCATCGAGCTCGGCGAGGAACGGCGATGAGGGATCGGGGTGCAGGATCGCCTTGATGAACGCGCTGAGCGCGTTCTCGTACGGCGTGTTCGGCTCGGTCCACTCCGTCTGCGCCTTGGCCTCGCGCGCCGCCTTGCGCATATACGCCTCGACGCGCCCGCCGAGCGTCTCGAGCGCCTTCGCATCCGGAAGCGTCCCCCGTGCACGCGCCTCATTGGTCGGCCAGAGTCCGACCAGCGTCTGGTAGAGCAGATACTCGGCGTTCGCATCCGGTGCCCATCGACTGCCGACGCGCGTGCGCAGCGCGCGATGCAGCTCGTGCCACCGGGCGGTGTGCGCCATCCATCGCTCGGGGATCTCGGAGAGCACATCGAGGCGAGCACGGACATCGGCGCTGCGCTTGGTGTCGTGCGTGCTGACGGCGAGCAACGTGCGCGGCCAGTGCGTGCGTCGCGCGTCGTTCGCGGCGTGGAATCGGGAGACGGACTCGGCGAGCGGACGATCGGGCTCGCCACCCACTTCGTTGAGCGACGCGAGCGGGATGTAGCGGTAGAGTGCGGTGTCCTCCACACCCTTCGCCGCTGCGGGGCTGCACGTCTGCTGAAAGCGCTCGATGAAGCGGATGCACGCCTCCCGATCGCCCGGCTCGCGCAGCAGCAGCACGTCCTCGAGAAAGTCGAGCACGGCGCGCGGTGCGACGGCGCGCGTGCGTGCGCGCGTGATCGCCTCCTCGATCACACGCCGATCCTCGGGGTGCACATCCGTGGTGCGCGCGTCGATGTACGTGCGATAGACCGGAACGCACGCGATGAGCTCGACGATCGCTTCGCGCACGCTGGCCGCGGGCAGCTCGCGCGTGCGCGGATCGCGCTGCGCGATGGGGGCGAGCAAGCGATGCAGGCGATCGACGTCCGGTGCGAGCGAGCCGCGAAGCATGTAGAGCTTGCCGCGATACGCGACGTCCTCGAAGTGCACCGCGCGCCCGATGCGGAGCATCGCGCGGTAGCGCGCCTCGATCACATCCGCGCCGCGCGCATCGACGAACACCGACTCGAGCTCGTTCAGGAACTCGTACCCCGTGGTCCCCTGCACCGGCCATCCGGTCCGCAGACGCTCGTCCGTCGACAGGATCTTCTCGACGAGGATCGGGAACTCGTGCGCATCGCGCTGTTCGCCGAGCGCGCTCCGCACCGCCGCGCGCAACCGCTCGAGGTACGCGAGCGGGTCGAGCAGCCCGTCGATGTGGTCGACGCGGAGCCCGTCGAGCGTGCGGTCGGCCACCCAGGCGAGAATGTGCTCGTGCGTCGCGCGGAAGACGGATTCGTCCTCCATGCGCAGCGCGATGAGATCGTTGATGTTGAAGAAGCGGCGGTAGTTGATGTCGCGCGCCGCGCGCCGCCAGTTGGCGAGCACATAGTGCTGCCTGCCGAGGAGCGTGCGGAGGCGACGGTGTCCATCGCGTCCCGTCGTGTCGCGCGCCACCGCGACGCTCCCTTCTCCGGCCGCGCGCCGGAGCGATTCGGGGATGGTGGCCGGATCGAGCGGGAAGGTGTGATCGAAGTAGCGGACGCGCAGCGTGCCGTCTGTGAGTGCGAGCGTGATCTCCTCGCGCGCGATCGCGGCATCGAGCGAGCGGCCGAGCACGGGGATGAGCACACGGCCGGCGAGCGAGCGCTCCGGCGGATGCCAGTCGATGTCGAACCAGTGTGCGAAGCGCGAGGCCTGGCCGTGCGCGAGCACATCATCCCAGTACGGGTTCGTGCTCCCCGCCGCCATGTGGTTGGGGACGATGTCGAGTACGAGCCCCATCCCGCGCTCGTGCAGCGCGCGCACGAGCGCGCGGAGATCGTCCTCGGTGCCGAGCTCGGGGTTGAGCACGCACGGGTCCACGACATCGTAGCCGTGCATGCTTCCCGGGCGCGCCTTCAGGATGGGCGAGCTGTAGATGTGCGAGACGCCGAGCGCGTCGAGGTACGGCACGACGCCGAGTGCGTCGCGCAGCGTGAAGCGAGGGTTGAGCTGCAGCCGATAGGTGGCGACGAGTGGGCGAGGCGCCGTCATGGTGCGTCCGCGCGACTGCAGCGGAGCGCGGCGGTGACGCGCGGATCATCGCGCAAGGCTTCGAGCGGCGTGCGGAGTCGACGCTGCCAACTCGGGTATTCGTCGAGCGTCACGCCGGGGAGATTGACGGGCTCCGTCTCACCGACGAGATCGTCGAGCGAGATGCCGACGAGCGCCGCGGGGGTGCGGCAGAGAAATTCGTGCACGGCGCCGCGCAGCTTGGCGTCGCGTGCATCGCTGCCGGCGAGTGCTCCCTCGGCGTCGCGTTGCGTGATGTCGCGTTCGCTCCGCTCGTCGCCGGCCGGACGCACGTGCTCCGCCTCGAGGCGCCGCAGCAGTGCCTCGCGCTCGCGCGCGCGGCCGGCCAGTGCGGCGTGGGCCGCGTCATCGCTCGTGATCACTCCCACCTCTCGCCGCAGCGCGATGTCGCGCCCGCACCAGAAGCCTTCGATGGGCGGCAGGTCGTGCGTGTTGGCGGTGGTGAGCGAGAGCGGCGGGTACGATGCGGCGCTGCGGAACTCGCCCATGTGATCGCGCTCGAAGTAGAGCACGCGCGAGCTCAGGATCCCCCACTGCTCCATGGCGCGTGGCACTTCGGGCGGCACGGTACCCAGGTCCTCACCGACGACGAGCGCGCGATGTCGTGCGCTCTCGAGCGCGAGGATGCCGAGCAGATCGTGTGCGGGGAAGCGCACGTACGCACCCTGCGAGCCAGACATCCCGTCCGGAATCCAGAACTGGCGGAAGAGTCCCATCACATGATCGATGCGGAGCGCACCGGCGTGCGCGAGTGCGGCGCGCAGCAGAAATCGCCAGTAGCGATAGCCGCTCTCGCGCAGCGCGCGCGGATCGAGCGGCGGCAGCGCCCAGTTCTGCCCTTGCGGCGCGAGCGGATCCGGCGGCGCGCCGATGCTCGCCCGCATCACGAACAGCTCGGGGAAGGCCCACGTGTCGCTCCCGTCGCCGGCGGTGCCGATGGCGAGATCCTGGTAGAGCCCGATGGCGAGCCCCGCGTCCACGCCGGCGCGCGCGGCTGCCTCGAGCTGACGGTCGAGCTCGAACTGCAGCCAGCAGTGGAAGTCCACCTCCTCGGCGTGCGCGTCGCGGAAGTGTCTGACGTCGGGCGAGGCGGGATCGCGATACGGCGCCGGCCACTCGCGCCAGCAAACGCGGGAGCCCGTCCGCTCGCTGAAGTGCTCGTCGAGCGCCATGAAGGTGGCGAAGGTCGCGAGCGATTTCCCCTGCCGCTCGAGGTAGCGCGCATACGCCTCGCCGCGCGCATCGCCCGTGTCGCGATGCCGCCGCGCGAAGGTGCGGTGCAGCATCTCGAGTACGGGACGCTTGAGTGCCATCACACGCGCGTACTCGACGCGCGCACTCGCGCGCAGTGCGTCGAGCTCGCCCTGCACGTCGCGGCGCGCGAGCATGGCGCGCGCCTCATCGGATTCGGCGAGCTCGGGCACGGCCTCGACGTCCAGGTAGAGCACGTTGCGAAAGAGCCGGCTCACCGGACTGTATGGGCTGATCTCCGCACCGCGATTCCGGAGCGCGTGCAGCGGATTCACGCCCACGAACTCCGCGCCGACCTTCGCGCTCCACACCGCGAGGTCGCGCAGGTCGGTGAGATCGCCCACGCCCCAGTTCCGTGCGCTGCGCACGGTGTAGAGGTTGGCCGTGATCCCGAACACGCGTCGCCCACCGAGCAGCGCGGCGGGCGTCACGCACGACCGCGGCGTGACGATGAGCATCTGCTCCGCCTCGCGCTCCTCCCGCGCACCGCGGATGTGCACGCGCACCGTGTGATAGCCGAGCCGGGGTGCCGCGGGGAGCGAAAGCACGACGTCGCCATCCGAATTCGACACCGCGCCCGACGAGCGATGCACCGCGCCCCCTTCCTCGCGCAGCTCGAGCGACCACTCGATCGGCGCGCCGCGCCACGCACCCGGCACGTTGAGCGGAAGCCCGACGATGCTCCCCTCGTGCGCCGGCGCGCCAGGCTCCGCCACTACGCGCACGCACTCACAGAGCCGCTCCGCCTCGTGCGCCTCCAGTGCCGCGAGCGCCGATCGCGCCGCTGAGTCGCTCGACGCATCGATCCCCAGCGCCCCGAGCAACGCGACGCGCGTCGCATCACTCGTCACGCGCACCTCGGTCCCCGTCTGGTCCAGGTACTCAGGGAGAATGCCGAGGCGCTCGGCGAGCGTGTGGAGGAGGGGGCGGGGGGATAGGGACGACGGTGGCATTCGGGTGGGCTATGAGCTGTGAGCTCTGAGCTCTGAGCTTTGGGTTGTGAGCTTGGCTGTGAGCACGGAACTCCGACGCGTCTTTGGCTCAGAACCCATAGCCCAAAGCTCATAGCTCACGTCTGCTACCAACTCCCCCGCTCCCCCACGGTATCGATGACACTGCTCAACCGGATGGTGGCGTTGCGCCAGTTGCGCTGCACGGCACGCTGCGCGCCATCGGCGTTGCCGGCGTCGATCTGCTCGATGATCTTCTCGTGCTCGGCCACCGAGCGGACGATCTCGTCGACGAGCGCATTGGTGTACAGCCGGATGTATCGCTCGGCCTGCGGCTTGATCGCGTCGTGCAGCGCGAGCAGGCGGGGACCCGCACCCGCTTCGACGTAGCGACGATGGAAGCTCATGTCGAGATCGAAGAGGCGGAGCGGATCGGGGCGGCGGGCGTCGGCCGCCTTCGCGAGCCCGGTGTTGAGCTCGTGCAGCACGGCGACCAGCGCATCGCGGACGGGGCGGGCGCGCTCCGCGGCTTCGGCCGCCGCGAACCCCTCGACCGCGCCGATGATGCCGAACAGCTCGCGCGCATCATCCTGCGTGAGCGGTGCGATGGTGAGCCGCGGCTCCTTCCCGCGGCTCACG
>DASSNR010000201.1:0-7179 GCA_035687925.1 Gemmatimonadaceae bacterium
GAGCAGCTGCGGGAAGCGGTACAGATGCGCAATGCGCTCGGCCACCGCCGCGGGATCATTGGGCGGCACGAGGTACCCCGTCTCGCCGTCGCGCACGGTGAACTTGATCCCGCCCACATTCGCGCCGATCACCGGCGTGCCGCACGCCATCGCCTCGAGCGGCGTGATACCGAACGGCTCGTACCACGGCGTGGTGATGAAGACGTCGGCCGCGCTGTAGTAGTACTTCAGGACGTCGCGCCCGCGACGGCCCACGAAGACCACGCGCTCCGCGACGCTTTCGTCGTGCGCGATCCGCTGCAGGCGTCCCATTTCCGGCGTCTGGACCGGATCGGGCGCATCCGACTCGCCGCCCACGATGAGGAGCCGCGCATCCGTACCGAACTCGCGACGGAGCACGGCGAAGCCGCGTATGACGTTGTCGATCCCTTTGCGCGGGACCAGACGTCCGAGCTGCAGGAGGATGCGCTCTTCGGGCTGCAGTCCGAGGATGCTGCGCGCCGTTCCCTTCGGGAGCGGACTGAAGCGCGTCGCATCCACGCCGCAGGGGACGATGCGCAGCCGCGCGGGATCGACGCCGTACAGGCAGAGCAGATCCTCCTCGTCCTGCGGACACTCGGCGATCACGCAGTCGGCTTCGGCCGCGATGCGCTCCTCGATGGCGACGCGCTCCTCGGGGAATCCATCCGCGCGCCCCTGGTGCCGGCGACGCACGCGCCCGAGCGCATGGAACGTGACGACGAACGGCGTGCCAGTGACGCGCTTGAGCTCCGCCGCGACGAGCCCCGACATCCAGAAGTTCGCGTGATACAGGTCGTAGTGTATGCCGCGATGCCGGTGCCAGTTCAGCATGAAGTCGATGAACTCCGGCATGTACTGCAGCAGCTCTTCCTTCGGCACGTGCGAGGGCGGCCCCGCCGGCACATGGATGACGCGAATCCCCGAGGGGCAGGGCACGATGCGCGGCAGCTCCGCACTGTCGCGGCGCGTGAAGACATCGACGGCAATCCCGAGCGCGGCAAGGTTCTGCGCAAGCTGCGCGACGTACACGTTCTGTCCGCCAAAGTCCGTTCCGCCGAGCGACGCGAGCGGCGACGCGTGCTCGCTGATGAGGGCGATGCGCCGAGTCATACCTCAACTCCTGCCGCCAGCGATTGGCGCTCCGCGCCCGTGGAGGCTCGAGGGGTTCCTGTCACGGAAGCAAAGGCATCCTCCCAGTCGCGCACGAAGCGCCCGATCCCGAACCGCTCGAGCGCGCGCTGCCGCGCGTTCGCGCCGAGCCGCCGTGCCGTCGCGGGCTCATCCAACAGCCCGCGCATGCGCGCGATCAAGCGGTCGACGTTCGTGTCGAGATACCCGGACACGTCGTTCTCCACGACTGTGACCATTTCGGAGGTCGCGAGCCCGACGATCGGCAGTCCGATCGTCATCGCCTCGCACACCGCGAGTCCGAGGCTCGTGTAACGGATTGGATTGAAGACGAACCGATAGCGCGCGATCGTCGCGGCGAGCTCGGGCGGTGACACTTCGCCGAGCCCGCCGAGACGCTCGGCGTCCATCCCGATGAGATCGAGCGGGATCTCGGCGCGCACGCGCTCGAAGATGTCCGCGCCGAGCCGGCGGCCGCGAGCGCGCAGATTGTTGATGATGACCACGCCGCGCGACAGGTCGCCCGTGTAGCGCACGCCGCGCGGAACGAGGACGCCATGCTCGATCACGCGCGTGGGAGTGCGGCCGCTGTCCCACATCAGATCGTTGAAGTGCGTCACGTGCACGAGCAGCACGTCGGGGTCATCGACGGGATGCCGCGTGTCGGTGGGATGCTCGCGCGGCGGATCGTGCTCGAGATAGATGCGCGGCAGCCGGCGCTGCGCATCGGAGAGCAGCGCGTACTGATCCTCGAGGTAGTGCTGACGCGCCTGGAAGAGGACGAGGTCGAGCTCGAGCTCCTTCACCTCGTCGGCCGGCACCTCGTGCACGTTGTCGGGCCACGCGAACGCGCCCGCACGTCCGCCGTATCCCGCCGGGCGCCCCGGCTTGACGGGGATGTAGAGCTCATGCGGGACCTGCGCGAGATAATAGAGGTAGTTGCCATGCACGTGCCATGTGAGGATGCGCAACCGTTCCTCCCTAGGCGGCATAGGCGCGTTCCGCCGCGAGCAGCGGCTCCGCTTCGGCGAGCACGATGTCCGCGGTGACTCCATCGGGGCACGCCCGCCCCGCGAGTGGGCGATCGGGTGCGCGATGCCGGCACGATCGCGCATCGTAGACGACGCGATGGCGGATGGTGTCGAGCGGCGCCCATCGTTCGGGATCGGCCGCGAGGAAGATGACGACACTCGGCACGCCGACCGCGCACGCGAGATGTGAGACGCCGGTATCGTTGCAGACGACGAGACGTGCATCGCGCATGAGCGCGGCGAGCGCGCCGAGGCGCATCGGACCCGCGGTATCGATGGGCGTCGCACGCATCGCGCCCGCGACGGCACGCGTGAGGTGAGCTTCGGACAGTGTTCCCGTGAGCACGACCGTGAGCCCGGCATCGGCGAGGGCATCGGCCACCGCCGCGAAGTGCTCGGGTGACCATCGCTTCGCGGGATGGCGCGCTCCGGGGTGGATGCACACGTACTCGCCGCGCACGAGCGCACGTGTCGCTGGGAGCTCGTGCAGCTCCTCGCGATCGGCGTCGCGAATCGGAAACTCGAGATGCTCGCCGCGCGACGGGAATCCGAGATACGTCGTGAGCTGCAGGAGACGATGAATCTCGTGTCCACCGGCAGGCCACGGCAGGAAGTGTGACGGATCGTCCGGGCAGTAGCCGTTCCCGTCGCGAAACCCGGCGTAGTGCGCTGCCTCGAGGAGCGCGACGATGGGATTCGTGAGTCGGCCGCTCCCGTGCATCTGCAGCACGAGATCGAAGCCGCGCCGCTGCGCATCGCGCAGAAAGAACGGAATGTGTCGCGTGCGCGCCGGCTGCTCCGGGAGGCCAGGGAAGCCGGGGAATTCCAGGAAGCCGTCGAGATATCGATCGAAGCGCGCGGCGAAGGCTCGCGCCCACGGCAATCCTATAAGAGTGATCTCGCATTCGGGGTACGCAGCGCGCAGCGCGCGCAACGCCGGGACCGCGCACAGCATGTCACCGACCTGGAGCGCGCGAAAGACGGCGAGACGCCGCGGTGAGGGCAAGACGCGGGTGCAACCGACATCGGACAACGATGGAGCGAACACAGACACTGCGAACCATCCCGAACGAAGGTGGGCCGGCCGACAACGCCGGAAAAAAGGAGAGGACCGCACGGTGGGTCACAACGCGAAGCGAGCAATGCAACTGGTGGACCAGCCACTGCGAGGAGAAGCGAATACTTCGCGACATCACCACGTGCGCACTCAGTGAGGGCATATCCATTGCGTCGCCACGTGATGGACGCGCACATCGCGCGATGCCCCGCTCGGCACGCAGACGAGATGCGTGCACACTCGACATCCACGAGGGATTCCATGCAGACACTGGAGCAGGCGCTCGAGACCTCATCGAGCGCGCGGCCGCTGACTGGCCGCATCGCACTCGTCACGGGAAGTGGACAGGGATTGGGCTTCGCGATCGCGCGATCGCTCGCCGAGGCCGGCGCGACGTTGATCGTCGCCGACATTCGCGCGGACACCGCGTCCGCGGCGGCGCAGCGACTGCAGGCCGCCGGTGTCGATGCCAGCGCGCTCACGCTCGATGTGAGCGACGCCTCGCAGGCGGAAGCGGCCATCTCGCGCGCCGTCGCCGATCATGGCCGGCTCGATGTTCTCATCAACAACGCGGGAACCGATGTCACGCGGCCGGTCGCCGAGTTGACGGTGGAGGAGTGGGACCGGGTGCTCGCCGTGAATCTCCGCGGGCCGTTCCTGCTGTCGAAGTTCGCGCTCGGCATCATGGCGGCGCAGCGCCGCGGCCACATCGTCAACATCGTGTCGACCGCCGCGAAGCGCGCATGGGCCAACGCGTCCGCGTATCACGCGAGCAAGTGGGGACTGCTCGGGTTGACCTATGCCCTGCACGTCGAGGGGCGGTCGCACGGCGTGAAGGTCACCGCGGTCATCGCCGGCGGGATGCGCACACCGTTCCTGCTCGACCGCTTTCCCGACATCGATGCCAGCACGCTGCAGGATCCCAAGAACGTTGCCGACTCCGTGCGCTTCGTGCTCACGCAACCCGAGGAGAGCGTGATCCCCGAAGTGATGGTGCTGCCGATGCGCGAAACATCCTGGCCGTAAGGCAGCCGGGTGCCGGAGATCGCGACACGTGATGGTGAGCTGTGGAGTACGGATGCACACGCGGCCCGCGCGGCGGTCGGGCGTCGGCTCGACGTCTACGGCTCGTTCCAGGCGATCATGGGGCAGCTCACAGGCGGCGTCTTTCTCACCGGCTACGCACTCGCGCTGCACGCGGGCAACGAGCTCATCGGACTGCTCGCCGCCCTGCCGCTCGCCATCAAGCTCACGCAGCTCTACACGTCGTGGCACATCGAACGCGCGGGGCACTGGAAGCGCTCGGCGCTCCGCGCGGCAGCGCTGTCGCGCGGCGCGCTGCTGCTCGCGGCGGGTATTCCGTTCGCGGTCGCATCGGGGAGTCTCGCGTCTTGGCTGTTGGTGGTGATCGTCGCGGTCTCCGCGTTCGCCGGTTCCATCTTCGATCTCGCCTTTCTCACCTGGATGGCCGAGCTCATCCCGGCGAGCGTGCGCGGTGCGTTCCTCGGGCAGCGAAGCCGCGTCACCGGGCTCGTGGGGCAGGCGGTCGCGCTCGCCGCGGCATTCGGGCTGGACCGATGGCGGCAGTCCCATGCGAATGCGCCCGATGCGTTCGCCATCCTCTTCGGCGCTGGCGCCGTGCTCGGCCTCATCGGACTCACGTTCCTCGGGGGCGTCCCGGTGCCGCGCCGCAAGGTGTCGCGCGTCGAGGAGCCATCCATCGTCTCGACGCTCACCGGTCCAGCGCGCGATCCGAACGTGCGGCGTCTGCTCGAGTTCGTCGCCGTGTGGCACTTCTCGATCGGGCTCGTCGGTCCGTTCTTCACGGTGTTCATGCTGCAACAGCTCGGGCTCTCGTTCGCGCTGGTGATGGCGTTCTCGGTCGTCACGAATCTCACGGGCTCGCTCACGCAGGCCTACTGGGGAAAGCTGGGCGATCACTTCGGGAGCAAGACGGCGCTGCGCGCCGGCACCTATCTCATCACCTTCGTGGTCGGGCTGTGGCTCATCGTGACACCGCACCGGGTGTGGCCCATCGTCCTCATCCAGCTCATCTCGGGATTCGGATGGAGCGCGTACAACGCGAACCTGAGCAACCTCGTGCTCAAGCTCGCCCCCGAGGGACACATGCCGTCGTACATCGCGTCGCTGGGTGCCGTGTCCGGCAGTGCGGAAGCGATCGGCCCGATCGTCGGCGGCGTGGCGCTCACCGCGCTGCGCGGCACAGGCGTGCCGGCGATCGACGCGTTCTACGCGCTCTTCGCGACGTCGCTGGTGTTGCGCGCGATCGCGACGATCCTGCCGGGATTCGTGCGCGAGCCGGGCGGCGCGCCGGTGGGGCACATGGTCCGCGTCATGGCGCGATTCCGCACGATGAACATCGACATGCCCTTCGAGCCGATCTTCAGCTACGCGTTCACGCACGTGGCCCGCATTGCCGACTTCATCGCGCGCGAGCGCACGGATCCCCCGACCCGTGGCAGGCCGGCGTGGGCATCCCGATGAGCGATGGGAGCGTTCCGATGATGACGATGACCCGCGCGTCCGGCGTGCACCGGAGAGGCGACGGTGTTACCGAGGGTGTATGACGGCGGCCGTCGATGTCCTCATTCCGAGCTTCAATCGGCCGTGCGCGCTCGCCGTCACGCTGACGAGTCTGACCGGCCAGAGCTGCCGCGACTTCCGCGTGATCGTCTCCGATCAGAGCGAAGGGGTAGACGCGATGGCGGCCCCTGAAGTGTGCGCGGTGGTGCGGTTGCTCCTCGCGCGCGGCGTGCACGTGAAGGTGCTCAAGCACATCCCGAGGCGTGGCATGGCGGAGCAGCGGCAGTTCCTGCTCGACACCGCGACGTCGCCGTACGCGCTCTTCCTCGATGACGACGTGATTCTCGAGCCCGATGTGCTCGAGCGCATGCTGCGCGCGATCTGCGAGGAGCGGTGCGGCTTCGTCGGATGCGCCGCGATCGGCCTGAGCTACGTGCACGACGTGCGCCCACACCAGCAATCGATCGAATTCTGGGACGGGCCCGTGCGCCCCGAGCGCATCGACCCCGACACGCCGCAGTGGGACCGGCATCATCTGCACAGTGCGGCGAATCTGTATCACGTGCAGCGCCGGCTGAACCTCACCCCGGAGCGGCAGCGCAAGTATCACGTGGCGTGGATCGGCGGGTGCGTGTTGTACGACGCGGTCGCGCTGCGCGAGAGCGGCGGATTCACGTTCTGGCAGGAGCTGCCGCCTCAGCACTGCGGCGAAGACGTGCTCGCCCAGCTGCGCGTGATGGCGCGCTACGGCGGATGTGGACTGATCCCCTCGGGCGCGTTCCACCAGGAGCTCCCGACGACGATCCCCGACCGCCGGGTGGACGCGCCGCGCGTCCTCCCGAGCGAAGCGGCATCGCATGCCGCGCGGGCGATGACGAACAGGAGGTAGCGATGCGTGTGGGAGCAGCGAGCGAGCGCGTGCCCGAGCGGGTGGCGGATGTGCGGAGGATCGCTGTGCTGCGCGCCAATGGGATCGGCGACTTCCTCTTCGCGCTCCCCGCCATCGAGGCGCTGCGCGCCGCCTATCCCGATGCGCAGGTGACGCTCCTCGGCTCGCGCATTCACGCGCAGCTGCTCGCGGGTCGGCCGTCGCCGATCGATCGCGTCATCGTCCTCCCGCCGTCCGAAGGGGTGAACGTGACCGACGGACCGCCGGTCCACCCCGACGTGCTCGATCGCTTCTTCGACGACATGGCGCGCGAGACGTTCGACCTCGCCCTGCAGGTGCACGGCGGCGGGCGATACTCGAATCCGTTCACGCGTCGCCTGGGCGCGCGCGTGACCGCGGGGCTCAAGGCGCACGACGCGGAACCGCTCGACCGCTCGACGCCCTACGTCTACTTCCAATCGGAGATCTCGCGTGCACTGGATGTCGTCGCGCTCGTGGGCGCCGAGCCG
>DASSNR010000224.1:0-6181 GCA_035687925.1 Gemmatimonadaceae bacterium
GAGCAGCGGATGAAACGTTCCGCACGGGAATCCGCGCGCTCTGAGCTCGTCGAGCGTGGCGGGCTCCGCGCTCCCGCTCGCGTGCAACACCACCGTGCCGGGCGCGAGCCCCGCGGCGTCGAGCTCCCGCACCGCATCGTCGATCTGCGCGTCGCGCACGGCGATCAGCACCACGTCCGCGCCTTGCAATCCGCGCGGCAGCTCGCCCGTGGTGATGCGGTCCGGACCTCCGGCGTTGTGCCGGCCATGCACGCCGACCACGTCGGCCCCCGATGCGCGAAGGGCGCGGGCGAGACCCAGACCGGCCCGACCCGCGCCCAGCACGAAGATGCGCTCGCTCACTGCGTGCCGGACGCGCTGGATGGGGTGGCCGCCTGCCGCGCCGCCTTGCTGAGCAGATCCTGCTCCGACGTCACGCCTGACACGAGCCGCAGCGCCGCCGCCACGACGCGATCGTTGCGCAGCGAGCGCCGAAACTCCGCCTCCGAGCCGAAGAGATCGCGCGCAATCTCGCCGCCGAGAATCTGGTTCACGGCGGTCGTGTCCGTGTCGTACGTGTGCTGGTCGACCGTCACGTTCTTCCGCTGCAGGAGACGCCAGAACTCCTCGCGCATGGCCGGCGTGACGCGGAAGTCCGGCGACGTGATGCGATGCGACACCTTGAGCGACGCCGCATAATCGGTGAGCGCATCGCGGAAGCGCGGAATCTCAGCGCCCACGCTCTGCCAGAAGTTCGCGGTTCCGCCAACCGAGTCCGCCGCGGGGACGACGAGATCCGGCGTGATCCCGCCGCCGCCGTACACCGTCCGGCCGTCATCGGTGGTGTACGCCTTCCGCGACCGTGACGAATCCGACGTATCCAGCTCATCGTCGAACTCGCCATCATCGGTCAGCACCGGGATCGGTTTCTGGATGCTCCGGCCCGACGGCGTGTACCAGCGCGCGGTCGTCAGCTTCACCGCACCACCGCTCGAGAGTGGGAACACACGCTGCGCGCTCCCCTTCCCGTACGTCGTCGTCCCCACCACGACCGCGCGATCGTGATCCTGCAGCGCGCCCGTCACGATCTCCGAGGCGCTCGCGCTGTGGCCGTTGACAAGCAGCACCAGCCGGAGATTCGGCCACCGCTGCGGCGCCGAGTCCTTGAACGTCTCCGTCGACGTTGGCGTGCGCCCGCGCATCGAGACGATCATCTGCGCCGAATCGAGGAAGAGATCGGCGATCTCGACACCCTGCTGGAGCAACCCACCCGGGTTGTCGCGCAAGTCGAGCAGCAGCGTCTTCGCACCGCGCGTCCCGAGGTCGCCGATCGCGGCACGCAGCTCGTCCGCGCTCGACTCGCTGAAGATCGTCAGATCGACGTAGCCCACACTGTCGGTGAGCATCATCGCGTGCCGAACCGAGCTGACGTGGATCTCGCTCCGCTTCACCGTGAACGGGATGCGTGAATCGATGCCCGGTCGGTCGACCGTGAGATCGACGCTTGTGCCGACCTTGCCGCGGAGCGCCTTGAGCGCTTCGTCGAACGACCACCCTTGCGTCGACCGTCCATTCACCTCGACGATGCGATCACCCGCCTGGATCCCGGCGCGCTCCGCCGGCGTGCCGGGAAGCGGCGCGATGACGGTGATCCATTCGTCGCGGACATCCACCTGAATTCCGAGCCCGCCGTAGTTGCCCGAGGTGCTCTCATCGAGCCGAGCGAGGCGCTTGGGCGTGAGGTACACCGAGTGCGGATCGTGCAGCTCGCGCAGGAGTCCCGTCGTCGCCTTCGTGTACAGCACATCGGTGCTGATCGTATCGAGGAAATCGCGACTGACGTGGTCGAGCACATCGTCGAACAGCTGTGCGCGACTGTAGGAGGTATCGCCGAGCTCAAGACCACGCTGCAACAACCAGCCACCGGTAACGAGCGCGCCGCCCAGAGCAGCCAGCGCGACGAAAGCGCGGGATCGCATCACGACCTCGGAAGAGAAGAGCCCGACACGTATGACCCGGAAGATGCCGGGAAGGTTTCAGGCCAGCGTGCGGCGAGCGCTGCCACGATCCGATCGATCACCTCGGCCTCGGACCCTGAGCCATCGACACCGATGATCGGGCCGCACTCGGGGTGCTCGGCCTGCCAGCTGGGCGTGAGGAATCGCGCGAACGCCAGCTCCACGCGCTCGTGAAAGTCGCGGCCCGCGCGTTCGATGCGGTCGCTCGCGCCGCGGCGCGTCGCGCGATCGTGCCGAGCGTCGGCGGGGACGATGAGCACGAGCGTGAGATCCGGCACGAGGCCGCCGGTCGCGAGCGCGTTCGCCCGGCGCACGTCGTCCTCCGGCAGACCACGCCCCGCCACCTGGTAGGCGTACGTCGACAGCGCAAAGCGATCCAGCAACACCAGCTCCTCCTTCGCCAGGCGCGGCGCGATCTCGCGCTCCACCAGCTGCGCGCGCGACGCCATGAACAGCAGCGCCTCCGCGCGCGGCACGATGAGCTGAGCCGGATCGAGCAGCGTGCGGCGAATCTCGTTCCCGAGCACCGTCCCGCCCGGTTCCTGAAAGGTCGTGTGCGGCACATGGCGCGCGGCAAGCAGCGCCGAGAGACGGCGCAGCTGCGTCGTCTTCCCTGCCCCCTCCGCTCCCTCGAAGACGATGAGCCGGCCGCGCGACACGATCAGCTCAGCGTGATGATCGGACTCGCCGCGCCCTTGCGAATCCCCTCGAGAATCCACTCGTTCAGCCGCAGCATCACCTTCTCGAAGTTCTCCTGCGCGATCACCATGTTCTGGTAGCGCGCGTTCCCCTGGACCTGCTCGAGCAGGCGATCCAGCTGCTGCTCCATGTCCGGCCCCGGCTGCTCGCCACGTTCGATCATGCGCTGTGCGTCGACGCGCAACTGCTCCATCTGGCGCAGCACGCTCACCGCGTCACTGTCCTCGTTCAGCGCATCATTCGCGCGCTTCACAGCCTGGTACTCGCCGCTCTGTCCGACGAGCCGCCCCAGCTCCCTCGCTTTGTCTTCCAGTGTGCTCATGTTGCCTTCCGCGTTGCCAACAGGATTCGTTCACGCCCCGCGAGGTCGAGCCGCACGGAGACTCGAGTGTAGTGCCCATCCGCCATCGCCAGCTCCGCACCGAGCGCGGCGCGTCGCGAATCGACTTCGAGCGCCAGCAGCCCACCTGGATTCAGAATAGCCGACGCGTCACGGATGATGCGAGCCGTCGCCGCCATCCCATCTTCACCGCTGTAGAGCGCGATCGGCGGCTCCCAATCCCGGACGGCAGGGGGCAACTCCGGTGCCTCATCACATGCAATGTAGGGAGGATTCGACACGATGAGCGAGGCCCGCACATCGCGCACCGGTGCGAGCAAGGAGCCGGAGCGGAGCTCGACCGAGCACCGCAGCACCGACTCGAGCCGCTCCGCATTCCGCCGCGCCACCGCGAGGGCGCCGAGCGATACATCGGTGCCGATCACTCGTGCGAAGCGCCCTTCGCTCGCGAGCGCCAGCGCGATCGCGCCCGACCCGGTCCCGATGTCCACCGCCACCCCGGCGCCTCCCCCAAGCTCCCCCAGCACCGCGTCGACGAGCACTTCCGTCTCCTGCCGCGGGATCAGCACGCGCTCGTCCACATCGAGCGTGAGATGACGGAACGCCGCCCGCCCCACCGCGTACGCGAACGGCGCTCCGCTCGCCCGCTTGCGCGCCGCGGCCCGCGCCGCATCCGCCGTCTGCACCTCGATCACGTCGTGCTGATGCACACTCGGCCAGAACCGCGCCTCATCCATCACCGCCGCCACGATGTCCCGCGCTTCGGCCCGGGCTTCGGTCACGGCGGCCCCCGTGAGGATCTCGGTGAGCTCGGCGACCAGAGCGCCCACGGTGAGCGGGATGCGGGATGCGGGATGCGGGATGCGACCGGCTCCCGCGGGTGAAGCCCTCACCCCCGAGGCAGTTCCCGCTTCCCGCATCCCGCATCCCGCATCCCGCGCCCTACCCACTCAGCCGCTCCTCCACCCCCGCGAGCGCGAGCGCCTCGACCAGGTCATCGATCTCGCCGCCCATCGTCCGGTCGAGCTCGTGGATGGTGAGGCCGATGCGATGATCGGTCACGCGGTTCTGGGGGAAGTTGTACGTCCGGATCTTGGCCGAGCGATCCCCGGTTCCCACCTGCGTCTTCCGCATGCGCGAGCGCTCGGCCTCCTGCTCGGCAATCTTTGCGTCGAGCAGCCGCGCGCGCAGCACTTCCATCGCTTTGAGCTTGTTCTGAAGCTGCGACTTCTGATCCTGCTGGCTCACCACGATCCCCGTAGGGATGTGCGTGATGCGCACCGCGGAGTCCGTTGTGTTCACGCTCTGCCCGCCCGGGCCCGATGACCGGAAGACATCGATGCGGATGTCCTTCTCCTCGATCTTCAAGTCGACCTCTTCCGCCTCGGGAAGCACGGCGACGGTGGCGGCCGAGGTGTGGATGCGCCCCTGCGCCTCGGTGAGCGGCACGCGCTGCACGCGGTGCACGCCCGACTCCCATCGCATGGTGCCGAACGCGCCCTCGCCCTTCACCTTGAAGATCACTTCCTTGACCCCGCCCAGCGAACCGTCAGAGAGCGACATCAGCTCCACGCGCCACCCGCGGCGCTCGACGTAGCGTGAGTACATGCGATAGAGATCGGCAGCGAAGAGTGCGGCCTCATCGCCACCGGTGCCCGCGCGAATCTCGACGATCGCGTTGCGATCGTCGAGCGGGTCGCGGGGGATGAGCAGCGGCTTGAGCGCACGCTCAATGCGCTCGATCTCGGCAACGAGACGCGCCTCCTCCGCACGCGCCTCCTCGGCGAGCTCGGGGTCGTCAACGGCAACGAGCTCGCGTGCCTGCGCGAGCTCGTCCTCTGCCTTCCGGAGTTTCGCCGCCAGCGACACGACGGGAGAGAGCCGGCTGTGTTCTCGCCCCAGCTCGGCCCATCGAGCCGGGTCGCGCGCCGAGCCCGCGCTCGCGAGCTCGCGCTCGACCTCCTCGGCCCGTGTCAGTGCGTCAGCGAGCCGATCGCGAATGCTCAGCGCGTCGTCCCGTACTTCTGACGGAAGCGCTCAACACGCCCCGCGGTGTCCACGAGCTTCTGCTTCCCCGTGAAGAACGGGTGGCAGTTCGAGCAGATGTCGGTATGGATTTCGGCGCGCGTGGAGCGCGTGGTGAACGTGTTCCCACACGCGCACTTCACGACCGCCGTCGCATACTGGGGATGAATGTCTTTCTTCATTGGATTGGTGCCTCTGGTTGACTCTTGGGCAGCTAGGAAATATAGCCGCATCGGGGGGCGAATGACAGGCTGCCACAGGTGCTGTGAATTGACAGCGCGCGACGCCCCGCGTAAGCTGAAGGCCATGTCGATTCCCGGTTCGCGGTGGTCGTCGATGCAGACGGCCGACTTCCTCTCGACCGTCCCGCTCTTCAGCGGACTCGGACAGGTGGAGCTCCTCCGCTTCGCCGAGATCACGCGCGAGCGCAGCTACCCCAAGGGGAGCGTCATCCTGTTCGAGGATGACCCCGGCGACTCGCTCTTCATCGTGCGCCAGGGACGGGTGAAGGTGGTGCTCATCGGCGAAGATGGGCGCGAGGTCATCCTCGGCATGCTGGGCGTCGGCGAGCACTTCGGTGAGCTCTCGCTCATCGACGGCGCGCCGCGCTCCGCGCACGTGATCGCCATGCAGGACTCGCAGCTCATCGTCCTCCTGCGCGAAGACTTCCGCCGGCGCGTGAACGAGTCGCCCGCCGTCGCGTGGGCACTGCTCGAGTCGCTCTCGCGCCGCCTGCGTCGCGCCGACGAGCAGATCGGGAGCCTGGTGCTGCTCGACGTGCACGGCCGCATCGCGCGACTCCTGCTCGACGCTGCGGCAGCAGGGACGCCGGCCGTCGTCGAGAAGCGACTCACGCATCAGATGATCGCGCAGATGATCGGCGCGAGCCGCGAGACAGTGTCCCGCGCCATGCGCCACTTCCAGGAGCGCGGTCTCATTGCAGTCCATCGACGGCAGATCACCGTGGTCGATCGCACGGCCATGGAAGAGCTGGCACGGGTCCACGGCTGACCGTCACCGCCGGCGCCGCGTGATCGCGGACAGATTCCGCACGACGCGAGCTCGGTGAGCACGACCACAGGCACGACATGACACTCGAGGTTCGGTTCTGGGGCACGCG
>DASSNR010000275.1:0-4284 GCA_035687925.1 Gemmatimonadaceae bacterium
GCGGGATGCGGGATGCGGGATGCGGGATGCGGGATGCGGGATGCGGGATGCGGGATGCGGGATGCGGGATGCGGGATGCGGGATGCGGGATGCGGGATGCGGGATGCGGGATGCGGGATGCGGGATGCGGGATGCGGGAACGGCTCGCGTACCCGCGATCATCGCGCAAGGGGCGGTCGCGCTTCTCGCATCCCGCGCCCTTCAGGGATTGTTCAGATCGTGCAAATCACTCGACGTAATGTCCGGGGATTCCTCGTCCAGCGCAACGCTCCGCGCGGTTTCGTCGAGATACGAAAGCATCGCCTGATCGGGGTCGGTGGGTGTGAAGAACTGCCGGAACACTGTACCGCCGCACCGGCTGCACACCAGATGTGGCGGTGGGGGCTTCTCGGAGAAGTACATCTCGTTCCCGCACTCCTCGCATACCAGCGTCAAGACGCCTTGCGTGTCTTTCTCATCTGCCATCGAAACAACCTCGGCGGGAGTCCAGCCGATGTCATGCAAGTCCTATGCGGTCCGGATCACGTGCAACCCGGAACGAAGGCACACGACAGCCGCTCCGTTCGTCAGCGCACGTGGCGCCACAGTGCCGTTCATGCGGAACGCTCTCCTGGCCGCCGAGGACGCGTCAACAGCCATAGAGCCCAGAGGAGAAGCGGCGGCCCCGCGACCCAGAGGGCGAGCTGGGTGAGACTGCCGGAGTACCCAACGGACACCGAGCCGTGACCATGCGTCAGCTGGAGCCGCACGTACTCCAGGATGGGGCGCCACGCCACGACGACGATAAGGAGCGCCCAGTAGAGGATCCAGCTCACTATCAATTCTCGAACGCGCCAGTTTCGGATCAGCATGGCCAGTTCCCTCCCTGACGAAGACCCCGCTCGCTACATCTCCGTCGGGCTTACATGAGTCCCATGCGCTCCTTGGCCTCGCACAACGTCTCGCGCGCCACCATACGGCTTCTCTCGGCACCTGCCTGCAGCACATCCTCTACGAGCCCTGGCGTCGCACGCAGTGCTGCCGCACGCTCGCGCATCGGATCGAGCTCGCGCTGTATCGACTCGAACAGCACGCGCTTGCACTCGATGCACCCCCACCCCGCCGTACTGCATTGAACAGCGACGTTGCCCACTGTCGACTGATCGCTGAACGCCTGGTGCAGATGATAGATGTTGCACACTTCGGGCGTGCCGGGGTCGGAGCGCCGGATGCGCTTGGGATCGGTGACCGCGGGGCGCAGCTTCTCCCAGATTGCATCCGGCTCCTCGAGAAGCCCGACCGTATTGCCGAGCGACTTCGACATCTTCGCCTGACCGTCGAGCCCCATGATGCGGCGCGCGCCCGTGAGCAATGGCTGCGGCTCGGGGAAGAAGCCCTCGCTGAAGCGCGCGTTCCACCGCCGCGCGATCTCGCGCGAGAGCTCGAGGTGCTGCAGCTGGTCCTCGCCGACGGGCACGAGATCGGCGCGATACAATAGAATGTCCGCCGCCTGCAGCACGGGATAGTTGAGCAATCCCGCGAGCACGCTCTCCTGTCGCGACGCCTTGTCCTTGAACTGTGTCTGCCGCTCGAGCTCGCCGAGCGGCGTCACGCTATTGAAGATCCAGGCGAGCTCCGTGTGCTCGGGCACCATCGACTGGACGAACAGCGTACATTTGTTCGGATCGATTCCTGCGGCCAGCAGCGAGACCGCCATCTCGTGCGTGCGTCGCCGCAGATCTTCGGGCTCGTACGGAACAGTGATCGCGTGATAATCGACGATACAGAAAAAGCACTCGTGGTGATCCTGGAGCGCTACCCAATTCCGCACCGCGCCGAGGTAGTTGCCGACGTGCAGCTCACCGGACGGCTGAATCCCGCTGAAGACTCTTGGCATCCCGAAAACGTATGAGCGCGCTCGACGCGAAGCAACGGCGACGCGGCGAGCGCGCCGAGCTGCTCGACATCGCGCTCACCGCCGCGCAGGAGGCGGCCGCCATCATCCGTGCGCGCGCGTCCGAGGTGCGGTCGATCGAGTGGCGCAAGAAGGGCCCGTCCGACTTCGTGAGCGACGTGGACATGAGCGCCGAGCACGCGATTCGCGCCGTTCTCGCGCGCGAAGCGCCCGAGGCCGTCGTGCTCGGCGAAGAGATGTCGCCGACGGCGGCGGTCGATGCGGGCGTCGCGTTCGTCGTCGATCCGCTCGATGGCACCACGAATTTTCTGCACGGATACCCGGAGTACGCCGTCTCGATCGGCGCGCTGCTCGGCGGACGCCTCGCCGCCGGCGTCGTGCTCAACGTCCCGCTGGGTGACATCTTCACCGCTACGCTCGGCGGCGGCGCACATCGAAACGGCGAACGGCTGTCGGTGTCCACCATTGCCGACCCGTCGCTCGCGCTCATCGGCACGGGGTTCCCGTTTCGCGATCTGCATCAGATCGATCGCTATCTCCGGCAGTTTGCCGCGGTCACGCGCGGCACCGCCGGACTTCGACGCGCCGGCTCCGCCGCGCTCGATCTGGCCGATGTCGCTGCCGGCCGCTTCGATGGCTTCTGGGAGCTCCGACTCTCGCCATGGGACTTCGCCGCCGGCACGCTGCTCGTGCGCGAGGCCAGCGGGCTCGTCACCGACCTCGCGGGCGACGACGTACCGTTCGTGCCATCGTCGGTCGTCGCCGGGAATCCGGCGATGCACGCATGGCTCCTTCACACGCTGAACGAACCCTGAACCACCAGGCCATGAAACTCGTCGAATGCGTCCCCAACTTCTCCGAGGGGCGCCGCCCCGAGATCGTGCGTGAGATCCGCGACGCCATTGCCGCCGTCGATGGTGTGATCATGCTCGATGTATCGTCCGATGAGTCGCACAACCGCTCCGTGATCACCTTCGTCGCGCCGCTCGATCGTGCGGTCGACGCCGCCTTCGCCGGTATCCGCGTCGCGCGCGAGCGCATCGACCTCACGCAGCACACGGGCGAGCATCCCCGCATGGGCGCGACCGACGTCGTCCCCTTCGTCCCCCTCGAGGGGACGACGATGGACGAATGCGTCGCCCTCGCGAAGCAGCTCGGCGAGCGCGTGGCGCGCGAGCTCGACATCCCAGTCTACCTGTACGAGCGTGCGGCCACGCGCCCCCAGCGCGAGAATCTGGCCGACGTGCGACGCGGCGAATTCGAGGGGATCCGCGACGAAATCGCGACCAATCCCGCGCGCACACCCGACTTCGGTCCTGCGCGCGTGCACCCGACCGCGGGCACGGTGGCCATCGGCGCGCGGCCGTTTCTCGTCGCGTACAACGTCTACCTCGGCCCCGCCTCGAATCTCGACGTCGCCAAGCAGGTCGCAAAGGCGGTGCGTGGATCGTCGGGTGGTTTGCGCTACGTGAAGGCGCTGGGACTCGAGGTCGATGGCCAGGCGCAGGTGTCGATGAACCTCGTGGACATCGAGAAGACGCCGGTGTTCCGCGCGTTCGATCTCGTGAAGCTCGAGGCCGCCGCGCGCGGCGTCTCGACGACGTGGAGCGAGATCGTGGGGCTCGTCCCCGAGCGCGCGCTCCTCGATGTCGCCGCACGTCATCTCCAGCTGGCGAACTTCACACCGGATCAAGTGCTCGAGCGGCGCCTGCACGGGACGGCGACGCAGGGGCAGGAGCTCGATGCGTTCGTCGCCTCGGTGGCATCGGCGTCACCCACGCCCGGCGGCGGAAGTGTTGCGGCGCATGTGGGAGCACTTGCCGCCGCGCTGGTGCAGATGGTCGCCGGCCTCACCGTAGGCCGCAAGAAGTACGCGGACGTCGACGCCGAATTCCGTGAGATCGCCGAGCGCGCGGCAATGCTGCGTCAGCGACTCAGCGCGCTGGTGGAGCTCGATGCGCAAGCGTACGCGGCGGTGTCATCGGCGTACAAGCTTCCGAAGGACACTCCGGAAGCCACAACGCAGCGCGAAGCGGCGATCACCGCCGCACTCATCGGCGCCTCGGAGGTTCCGCTGGAGACAGCGCGCGCCTGCGCCGAGGTGGCCGAGCTGGCCGAGCACGCCGCCGCGCGCGGCAATGTGAACGCCGTCTCCGACGCGGGCGTCGGTGCGCTGATCGCGGAAGCCGCCTGTCGCGGCGCCGCGTACAACGTGAAGATCAACGTCGCAGCGCTTCCCGACCGCGACGCCGGCCGCGCCCTCGCCCAAGCCGCCGACGAATTCTCGCGCACGACCGCCGAGCGGGTGAAGCGGGTGACGGAGGTGGTGGAGGGGAAGCTGTGAGCTGTGAGCTCTGAGCTTTGGGCTGTGAGCGGGCTGTGAGGCAGTA
>DASSNR010000277.1:0-2172 GCA_035687925.1 Gemmatimonadaceae bacterium
CCATAGTCATCGAACAGCGCGCGCAGCCGGTCGCCGAGCTCTGCCTGCGGCGACAGCGCGCGCGTACTCATGACGAGATTCGGCCCGAAGATCCCCGACACCGCCGCGATGTCGGCGCCGCGCAGCCCGAGACAGAACTCCGCGAGCTGCGCGACGACGTGCTCCTGATCCCTCGGCAGTCGCCCGAGGTGGATGTACGCGAGGCCATCGCGCACCTGCGCGGTCTGTAGCGCGCGCCCGAACCGCTTGAGTGCGAGCGGTCCGTACGACGGATGCTGGATGCGCCGCAGCATCGCGTGATCCGCGCGCGAGAACAGGAACGCGAACATCTCCAGATCTTCTTCGCTCGCCGAGCGTGAGAGCGACTTCGTGTCGGTGATGATCCCGTAGAGGAGCGCGGTGGCGAGCGGCTTGGTGAGCGCGTCCTCGCCGCTCGCGAGCAGGTACTGCGCGGTCATCGTCGCACTCGCGCCGTAAGATGTGCGCACGTCGCGGTAGCGCGCGCGATAACTGTCCGTGGACGGATGATGGTCCACGACCGCCGCCACCTCGGGGAGCAGGTCGCCGAAGTATGGCGGCTGCACGTCCACGAGGATGAGCGGCCGCATGGCCACGATCTCCTCGCTCGACACCTGCTGCACCTGTATCTTGAGCGCTTCGATGAGGCGTCGATTCTCCGGACGCGTCACCGTGCCGCACGAGACGATTGGCGACGCCGCGGGACGAAAGCCGAGCGCCTTGCGCAGCGCAAGCGCGGACGCGATGGCA
Organism: Gemmatimonadaceae bacterium; assembly: GCA_035687925.1. Lineage (GTDB taxonomy): Bacteria > Gemmatimonadota > Gemmatimonadetes > Gemmatimonadales > Gemmatimonadaceae > DASSNR01. Next base: position 769 of record DASSNR010000277.1, read on the forward strand.
TCGGGATCGGGGTCGTTCTGCAGCAGGAAGGTGCACCGCTTCGCATCGCCCAACGCGCGACGCAGCTCCTCGACGCGCTTCCGGCCAGAGACGCGGCGCAGCACGTTCTCGATCGCATCGGCGAGCAACTCGCCTTCGTCGATCCACGTCACGCCGTCACGCGTGCTCCCGTGCCGGCGGCCCCGCTGCCGCGCGATGAGCAGCACCGCCGCGAGCGGCAGCGTGCGCGAGACGACGCCGGCCACGTCCTCCGCCATCTCCTCGTTCTCGAGGTCGACGACGACGATCGCCTCCTTCCCCTCGAGCGGCGCGTAGGTTGCGGGATCCGCCGGATCACCGCGCAGCTCCTCCGAGTGCGCGGGTGCCACCTTCCCGTTCGCGAGCCACAGATGCACGGCGCGCCCCGCGAGCGTGCTGCGCTGGAGCGCCATGAAGCGATCGGGCTCATCGGAAACGAAGAGGACGGGCGCCTTCACCGCCATGTGCATCGCTCCGGCATCACTTGCCTTGCACTCGGCGAGCATCTAGCTTGGCCGCCGGCCTTCCTTTCAGCGAGGAGCATTCGATGCGAGATCCCGTGCGGCACTTCACCGCGGAATTCATCGGCACGTTCGCGCTCGTCTTCGTCGGCAGCGGAATCCTCATACTCGGGGCGGCTCCCGGCAATCACATCGGCTTGCTGGATGTGGCGCTCGCTCATGGTCTCATCTTCGCGATCATGGTCACCGCCACGATGCGCATTTCGGGCCACCTGAATCCGGCGGTCACGTTCGGTTTCCTCGTCACGAAGCGCATTGAACCGGTGATGGCCGGCGTCTACATCGTCGCGCAGCTGCTCGGCGCGATCATTGCCGCGTACGTGCTCCAGTGGCTCTTCCCGCCGGCGCTGTACGCCGCCGCTCACGGTGGCGCGCTGTCCATCTCCCTCAACATCAGCTCGGGACAAGCGTACCTGCTCGAAGGGATCGCGACATTCTTTCTCGTGTTCGTGGTCTTCGCGACCGTTGTCGATCCGCGCGCGCCCCACGTCGGCGGTTTCGCCATCGGCCTCACCATCGCCGCCGACATCCTCGCCATCGGCCCACTCACCGGCGCCTCGATGAACCCCGCCCGCTCCTTCGGCCCCGCCGTCGCGACCGGATCGTTCGAGGGCCAGGTGATCTACTGGGTCGGCCCGATCCTCGGCGGCATCGCCGCCGCCCTCCTCTACGAGTGGCTCCTCATCCACCACCCGACGGAACCCGAGTACCACGGGACGGCGGCGCCGGTGGGGTAGGGCGCGGGAAGCGCTCGGGCGCTGGCGCGCCCTCGCTGCGGGATGCGGGAAGCGGGAAGCGGGAACGGCTCGTGGCGACGCGGCCCTCACCCCAGAGGCCGTTGCGCTTCCCGCATCCCGCATCCCGC
>DASSNR010000364.1:0-4388 GCA_035687925.1 Gemmatimonadaceae bacterium
ATGCGCACCGCGCTCGAGTACGCGCAAGCGTTCGACATTCCGGTGATCGATCACTGCGAGGATCTCACGCTCGCCGCCGGCGGCTCGATGAACGAGGGCGTGATGAGCGCGCGGCTCGGTCTCAAGGGAATTCCCGCCGAAGCGGAAGAGGTGATGGTCGCGCGCGACATTCTCCTCGCGCGGCTCACCGGCGGCCACGTCCATCTCGCACATATGAGCACCAAGGGATCGGTCGAGCTCATCCGGTGGGGGAAGGAGCGCGGTATTCGCGTGACGGCGGAGGTGACGCCGCACCACCTCACGCTGACCGAAGAAGCCGTCGAGGGGTACGACACGTACGCGAAGATGAACCCGCCGCTCCGCACGCAGGCCGACGTCGATGCGCTGCGCGAGGCGGTGCGCGACGGGACGATCGATCTCGTCGCCACGGACCACGCGCCGCATCACTACGACGCGAAGGAGCGCGAGTTCGCCGACGCGCCCTTCGGGATCGTAGGATTGGAGACCGCGCTGGCGCTCGTCGTCACCGAGCTCGTGGACTCGGGGATCATCGACTTCCCGACGCTCGTCGATCGGATGTCCGTCACGCCCGCACGTGTGTTCACGCTTCCGGGCGGAACGCTCGCGCCCAGTGCGCCGGCGGACGTCACCGTGTTCGATCCCTCGCAGGAGTGGACGGTCGAGCCGGCCGAGTTTCTCTCGAAGGGGCGCAACACGCCGTACGCTGGACGCCGGTTGCGGGGGCGCACGCGCTGTACCATCGTCGGCGGACGGATCGTCCATCAACGAGTGGGGTAAGCGCTTCGTGCGCGGTTCGACAACGATGCGGCGTGAGATCGTCACGGTGTGCCGCCGATTGTACGAGTGCGGGCTCATCGCGGGTCCGGATGGGAACGTGTCGGTGCGCATCGCGCCGGACCGCGTGCTCGTGACGCCGAGCGGCATGTCGAAGGTGGACGTGACGGAGGCCGATCTCGTCGAAGTGAGGCTGACCGGGGAGCGAGTGCAGGGGGAGGGGCGGCCGTCGTCGGAAGTCGCGGTGCATCTGCGGATCTACGCGCAACGGGCGGACGTGATGGCGGTGGTCCATGCGCACCCGCCGATTGCCACCGGCTTCGCGGTCGCGGGCCAATCGTTGGACGCGCACGTGTTGCCGGAGCTGATCTGCCAGATCGGTTGCGTGCCACTCGTCCCCTATGACACGCCGGGGACGCAGGCGCTCGCCGAGCGATTCGACCCCTTCGTCGCCTCACACGATGCCTTTCTCATGGCGAATCACGGTGCAGTCACGACCGGACCCACGCTGCCGATCGCGCACCAGCGCATGGAGAGCCTGGAGCACGCAGCACGCATTCTCCTCACCGCGCGCCTTCTGGGGCGCGTGAACGAATTGCCTCCAGCCAGCGTCGCCGAGCTGCTGGCAGTGCGCGATCGCGGGAACGCGGTGCCACGCACGGAGAAGCGGGACACGAACCGGCGGAGTAGCAGATGACGAAAGCGGCACCCAATTCAGAGCAGACGGTCGAGATGCTGCTCGCGGAACGGCAGCAGTACGACGCATGGATCTCGGCGCTCGAGGCGCGCCGCGATTCCACACCGTCGCACATCTACGATCGGGTGCACGCCGACTACACCGCCCGGCTGCAACGTGTCGTCGAGCAGCTGAACAGTCAGCGCGCGGGTCTGCAGAAGCTCGAGCACTCGATCATGGATCGACTGGCTTCTCTGGATGTGGAAGAGGCGCGGCATCGCGATGAGGCCGCCGAGGCCGAGCTGCGCGCCGCCGTGGGCGAGCTGTCTCCCGAGGAGCACGACGAGGTCGTTCGACGCACGGCGGCCGCACTGGCATCGATCAGCAAGGCGCGGGACACGGCGATCCCCGAGCTCACCCGGATTCGCGCCGTGCTTCAGCGCGGCGGCGAGCCGGCGGCACCCGAGCGCGAGCCCGCACGACCGACGCCGGCTGAAGCGCGCCCACAACCGGCCGGGTTCGATGAGCTGACGTTCCTCAAATCGTTGGTCGACGCGCCACCGAGCACGCGGAATGGCGGCGCCGGCTCACCGCGGAGCGAGCCGGCCGAGGAGCGCGAGCCGGAGCCGGTGAAGAGTCCCGCGCTGCCGCAGGCGGCGACGGACGAGGACCATGGCGAGATGCCGAGCGACTCACCAGCGGCTCCAGTCCGCCCCGCGCTCACGGGCCAGAACCTGGACGTGCAGCATGAGGAATCGCCGCACCTCAAGGGGATCCAGGCCGACCATGTGAAGACGCTCAAGTGCCAGGAGTGCGGCACGCACAACTACCCCACGGAGTGGTACTGCGAGCGGTGCGGTGCGGAGCTCGCGGCGCTATAGCGCGGAGCCGGAAGACCCATGAATGCGCGAAGGCCCGAATTGACATGTCAATTCGGGCCTTCGCGCATCGCGTGTTCGACGCGTTTACTTCGTGCTCATCAACCGGCTCTTGCGCCGAGCAGCCGCGTTCTTATGGATGAGCCCGGTGCGCGCGTAGCGGTCCAGCAACCGAATGGCGTTCAGGCGATCGGTCTCGCTGGCGCCCTCGGCGCGCGCCTTCTTGAGCGCGGTGCGCAACGCGGAACGCTGCGCCCGATTCCGAACGGCTGCAGCCCGTGACTTCCGCATGTCCTTCTTCGCGGAGCGGGTATTCGGCACGAAAAATTCTCCGGGATTCGTGTACGTGATGGGGGTGGTACGAAGGCCGAAAGCTAGGAGCGCCGATGGTCGATGTCAAGGCGCGACATGGCTTTGACACACCTCTGCAGCACGGCTAGCTTTCGCGCCAGCACACCAGCGCCCTCGTAGTTCCTTCATTCCGCGCTCACGCCTTGAATCTCGTCGGGACCATTCTCCTCATTGCGCCCATCCTGCTGTTCTCCATGGTGGCGCATGAATACGCACACGGTTATGCCGCCCTCAAGCAGGGTGATCCGACCGCGTATCAGCTCGGGCGACTGACCTGGAACCCCGTGCGGCACATCGATCCCTTTATGACGATCATCCTGCCGCTCATCCTGATCGTCGCGCACGCGCCGATTATCGGGGGCGCGAAGCCGGTGCCGGTGAATCCGCGGAACTACCGACGCTACAAGCGCGGCGATATCATCGTGTCGCTGGCCGGCGTCGCGACGAACCTCGTGATCGCCGTGCTGTGCGTGCCGCTGTTCGTGCTGGCGGGCGCCCTTGGTCATGCGCTTCCGGCGCTCGCACCGAGCTTGGCGCTGCTGCAAGTGATGCTCACCTACGGCGTCATGTTCAACCTGCTGCTCGTCCTCTTCAACCTCATTCCCATCCCGCCCCTCGACGGCTCGCACGTGGTGAAGCACCTACTTCCGCCTGCGTGGTCGCTGCGCTACCAGCAGGTCGGTCGATTCGGGCTGCTCATCCTCATCCTGCTCCTCCTCTGGAAGCCCGTAGTCGACTGGTGGTTGTGGCCGGTCAGTAAAGGTACGCAGTTGCTCCTCGCGCCGGCCGCGGCGTTTCACCTTTCAGGCCCCATCGCTCTGTGACTGCGCTGGACATCGCTCCCGACAGCACCGGCACGCCCTTCATCGTCGAGCTCGACCAGTTCTCTGGTCCGCTCGATCTGCTCCTCACGCTCATTCGCGAGGAGCAGGTGGAGATCACCGACATCCCGATCTCACGCATCTGCGAGCAGTTCCTCCAGCGCATTCACGAGTTGGGGTTGGCGCAGGCTGCGGAGTATCTCGAGATGGCGGCGCGACTCCTGCGCATCAAGGCGCAGATGCTGCTGCCGCGTGCGACGGACGAAGAGACGTGGGAGGACCCGCGCGCCGAGCTCGTGCGTCGCCTGCTCGAGTATCAGCAGATGCGCGAGGTGGTGGACGTGCTCGAGGGACGCGGCGAGGAGCGGCGCAACCGGTTCGCGCGCGGCTATCTCCCGATCGATCCGACGCCGCCACCCGCTCCGCTCGCGCTCTCGCTGTCGGAATTGCTCGCGGCCGTGGACCGCGTGCTCCGCATGGCGCGGCAGCCACTCATCCACGACGTCGTGCCGCGCGCGCTGGACGTGGATGGTGCGATCGTCACGATTCGCTCCGTGCTCTCGGCGCGCGCGACCGCGCGATGGAGCGACGTGCTGCACGGTGAGGCCGAGCCGTGGCAAGTGCTCTCGACACTGCTCGCGCTGCTCGAGCTCGCCAAGCGCGGCGAGCTCAAGTTGATGCAGCTTCGTCCCTTTGCTTCCGTGGAGATCTCGCGTGACGCCGCTAGCGAAGCTGCTTGAGGCGGCGCTCTTCGCCAGCGGGCGTCCCCTTCCGCTGGACGAGCTCGCGGTACTCGATCCCGAGGTCTCGCGCGCCGAGCTGGCCCTGGCGCTCGATGAAATTGGTGAGTGCTACGAGACGGCCGGA
>DASSNR010000378.1:0-4668 GCA_035687925.1 Gemmatimonadaceae bacterium
CCTGCTGATACGCCCCGGCTGCACCGGCCAGGTCGCCCCGCGCACCGAGCGCGTTCCCGAGGTTCACCAGCGTGACCGGCTGCACGGGTTCGATCCCGATAGAACGGCGCAGCGACTGCACCGCGTTCGCGGCGTCGCCTGCCGCGCTGTACGCGAGCCCCAGGTTCGCGAGCACGCGCGGATCATCCGGCAGGATCTCCAGCGCCTTGCGGTACGCGGTGATGGCGCTCGCGGGGTCGCCGCCCACGCGCGAGCGGTCGCCGAGGTAGCCGAGCACCACCACCCACCGCCGCCGCACGGCTTCGTCCTCGGCGCCGAGCGAGTCGAGCTGCGCGCGCAGGAAGTCACGCACCTCGGGATCCTCACCGCGGGCATAGTGCAAGCTGGCGAGCGCGAGCGACCGGATGTCGATGTCCGGACTCTCGGCCAGCGCTTCCAGCCGTTCCAGCACGGACGCGGGAAGCGACGGCATGTCCGGGCGCAACACGCGCTCCACGTAATGGCTGAGGCCGCCGAACTGCGCGATGGCATCGTCCGATGCGGGCTGCAGTACCAGCGCGGCGATGCGCTCGGGGTCGGCCTCCCGCTGCGCCTGCACCAGGCCGGCGACGATCGCGGGGTGCGGCTTGAGCTCGCCGTACCATTGCTTCACCTGCGCCGCCAGTGACTCTACGCTCCGGTCCGCGTGGCAGCTGCTGCACGCGTTCTGCACGCCGAGGCGTGCGTCGAACGCCGGGCGCGGGATGGGGATCGTGTGATCGGAGCGCGCGAAGCGCAGCGCGGTACCCACCTCCGGATGCTGGAGGTACGGCATGTGACAGCTCACGCACCGACTCCCGGGCGACGCCGCGGGGTGGTGCGTGTGCGCCTCGATCGGCTCCGCCTTGCTGGCGTGGCAGCTCGTGCACTGGCGGTCGTCGTAACGTCCTTGCAGCGGCGTCCCGTTCACGTCCCGGTACTGCTGGCTGTGCGGATCGTGACAGCTCGTGCACGTCATGGAGCCGTTCCGGTAGCACGCGCTGTAGAGCTGGTTCTGCTGGTATGCGAAGGTGCGGACGCGGCCATCCGGGTGGAGCGGCTCGTCGCCGAGGATGGCGAGCTTGGTCGAGTAAAACTGCTGCAGCGACTTCCCCGGCAGGTAGCCGGGCTTCAGCTCATCCTTGAGCGAGTGGCACTGGTAGCAGACCTGGAGCGACGCGTCCTTGGAGAGCGTGGCGAGCGAGCGCATCCCGATGTCGGACGCCGTCGCGATGCGTCCCGACCGCGCGATCTCGACGTGCTCGCGCCCCGGCCCATGGCACGACTCGCAGTTGATGGCGAGCGTGGTGTAGCGGGTGTCGTACGTCCTGGCGACCGTGTCCAACGCGATGGTGATCTGCGAGCCGTGACACCCCTGGCAGCTCGCGTAGCGCGGCTCGGTCCCGAGCACGCGCACCGGCGGCCAGTCGCCGCACTCGCGCAGCCGCATCTCCGGCGTGATCGGCGTGTACCCCGTCTGACTGCGCGAGTTGGTGTTGCAGAACCAGACGCCTTCCTTCCGGATGAAATCGAAGGGAAGGAAGCGCACCGTACCGTCAGGGAAACGCGAGACGAACCCTTGCGTGCCGCCGCCGACCATGTGCCCGCCACCGATCACACCGTCCACCCGGAAGACACGCGCCGGCCGCCCGGGTTGCTCGACGGTAAAGGTGTAGACACCGTTGCGCACGGCCGGGATGACGGTCGCATCCTTGAAGCGGATGGGTGTGCCGTCGAAGTCCGCGATCACGCGCTGCGGCGACGGTGTGCCCCCGGCGCGTCCGTGCGTCGAGCGCGTCCAGGCCGCGTACTCCCGCTGGTGACACGACGCGCACGCCTCCGAACCGACGAAGTCCGCGAAGCGCACGGAGTCGTGTCGCGGCACGAGCAGCGCGCGCGGGGACGGGAGCGCGACGCGCGTCTGCACGGTGTCACTGGTGCGGCCGAGTAGCACGACCGCGACGGCGACGACGAGCGCGGCGAACACCGTGAGCCCGAGCGCCCACCGCCGCGCGCGCGGCGTGAGTGTGTGAACCGCGGTTCGAGCACGCGCGCGCCGACCGCTCCCGCCCTGCCCTTTCGCCGCCTGCGCCGACCGCTTCTCCGGTTGCCCCTTCCCCGGCCGCGGTCGCTGGCTGCGTCGCTTCGTCATCGCGCGCCGCTCCCCGCAGCCGCCCCCACCCCATCGCGCGACCACGCCGGCCCCTGACAGTCGCACAGCGTGCGGATGTACGCGACGAGCGAGTGGATCTCCGTCCGGCTCAGCATCTCGCCGAACGCCGGCATGCGGTTGCTGCGACCGAGGATCAGCCCGCCGGCGGCGATGCCGTCGTAGATTGTGCCATCGGGCCGCGTGGACATGTACGCCGCGCTTGCATGCGCGGTCGGGCGAACGGGGAGATAGCGCGCGTTCCAACCATCACCATCACCGCTCGCGCCGTGACAGTTCGCGCAGATGTGCCGGTACAGCGCGGTGGCGGTACGCTCATTGTCGGCCGGCCGGCTCGGTGGTCTGGGCGGGTTGTCCACGAGGGAGAGATACGCGGGTGCGGATGGCGTGGGCGCGCGCGTGATCAGGTACGCGGCAACGAGCTCGATCGTGCGCGACGGCATGGGGGTCTTCGGCATGATCGTCCCGGGCGTGGTGTGCCGCGGATCGGTGATCATGGCGTGGATGTATGCGGGCCGCAACCGATCGCGCACGTTGGAGAGATCGGGCCCGATCCGCCCGCCCTCATCACCGAGCTGATGGCAGCCGAGACAGGGGAGCTTCTCGCGCAGCAGCGACTCGACTTCGTGCCGCGCGAACACGGAGAGCGGCCGCGCTGCGTACGACGGGAGCGTAGCGCGCCTGGCGCGGAGGTAGGCCGTGAGCGAATCCACCTCGTCGGGCGTGAGGTGGAAGTCGGGCATGCGGCTCCCGGTGCCCGGCTGCGCGCCGAACGGGCGGACGGCGTGCGGCGTTGCGAGGAACGCGCGCAGCCACTCCGGCTTCACGCGCGATCCCTCGGTGGAGAGGTCGGGTCCGCTCCGCCACGGCGCCACCGACCGCTGCGCGTGGCACCCCGCGCAGTTCAGCGCCACGAAGATCCGCTCGCCGATCGCGGCGGTGACCTCCGGATGCGCCGTCCGCACGCGCTCGTACGCCGCATCCAGTCGCTCGGCGTCTCCGACGGCCGCAGCAGGCGGCGCGGCGCTCGGCGCACCGCCGGAGGCGCGGAGCGTACCGAGGTAGAGCGTGAGCGCGAGCCGTTCGCGCTCATCGAGATGAAAATCCGGCATCCGCGTTCGGCCGAGGTCCGTGCGGATGCGGGTCGGATTGGCGAGATAGGCGAAGAGGAAGCCCGGCGACCGGCGCGCGCCCACATCATCGAGCGCTGGCGCCTTCGCGCGGGCGTCGTTCGAGCTCCCCACCCCGGCGTGACACCCCGCGCACCCGAGCTCGGCGACGAGCGTCGCTCCGCTCGCGGCGGGAAGCGACGTCCGCAACGGACGCGCGCGAGTGGAGAGCTCCGCCGCACCGGCGGACGTGGCTTCGCCGCGCGACAACAGCAGCAACGCGGCACCGACCGCGAGACCGGCACACGTCAGGGCGCGGATCCGGAAGGATGACATCGAATACAATCGACTCCACGACGACGCACCGGGAGCCGGACCGGAGTCCGACTCCCGGGCGCCGACCTGCATGGGACCTACATGATTGGACCACCCGCGATGATCCGCGGGTTCTTCTTCATCATCTGGTTGATGGTCGCGATGTCCGTGGCGATGATCTGATCGAGCATCCCCTGCGCCGTGTTCGTCTCTTCAACCAGCTCGCCCATCCGCCGCATGTCCGGGTCGGTGGGCTTGCTCACCGGGCTCTCGATCGAGCGGTAGAGACGCTGCACCTCCTCGAGCAGCCGCGGGTACTGCCGGTACCCCAGGCCCTGGACCGGCCGCGTGAGCAGCGTGTCGCGGAACTGCTGCAGCTTTTCCAGGGTGGCCTTCACCTCCGACAGGCCGGCCGGCGTGGGTGCTCCAGCCGCGCCGTAGTCGCCGTTGTTGGGCGACACCGACCGCTGCAGCTGGGTGGAGAGCGCCGTGAGCTGCCGCATGAGGTCGTTGGTGTGGTAGAGGATGTGCTGCACGCGCGACGTCAGCTCCCGCATCGACATCGAGGCCGCGAGCTGCGCCTTCAGATCCGCCTCGGCGATCTGCACTCGCGGATCCATCTTCACCTGCACCTGCTTCGACATGCGCTGTCCGTCCGCGACAAGCGTGACCGTATACGTGCCGGGGAGCACGAGGGGCCCCTGGCTGCGACGGAAGCGACTGCCTTCCGACTCCGCCTCCGCGCGACCACCGCCTGCCGCACCCCGCTGCGTCCGGATTCGCGCGGTGTCGATGGTCACCTGTCCGGGCGGCGTCGCGGCAGGTCCCGCCGCCGGCGTCGTGTCGCGCCTGGCGCGAGTACGGAATGCGCTCGTGTCGGGACGCCACGCGCCCTCGTAGCGGAGATCCCACGCCACCCGGTTCAACCCGGGCTGCCTGGCCACCCCGTCGAGCGTGCGGACTACCTTCCCGCTCTGATCCGCGATGGTGATCGTCACGTCTCCCTTCGGGGCCTTCGTGAAGTAGTAGTCGATCAGCGCGCCGTACGGTGGGTTC
>DASSNR010000380.1:0-11511 GCA_035687925.1 Gemmatimonadaceae bacterium
GATCTCGGGGGAGATGCCGGTGAGCTGCGAGACCTCGGCCGGTGTCGGCTCACGGCCCAACTTGTCGCGGAGCAGCGCCGACGCCTTGATCACGCGAGAGAGGTCGGCGGTACGGTTCAAGGGCACACGAACCGTGCGTCCCTGTCGCGCCAGCGCAGCAAGAATTGCCTGACGGATCCACCATACGGCGTAGGAGATGAACTTCACGCCCTGGTCGGGATCGAATTTGTGGGCGGCCGTCATCAGTCCGACGTTTCCTTCACCGATCAGATCGATGAGCGGCAGCCCACGGTTCTGATATTTCTTTGCGACGGAGACGACGAAGCGCAGGTTCCGGCGCACCAACTCCTCGGTTGCTTCCTGATCGCCCCCCTGCACGCGGCGCGCGAGTGCGCGCTCTTCCTCCGCGTTGAGCAGCGGGTAGCGGCTCACTTCAGCGAAGTACTGATCGAGGATGTCCTTGTCGGCTTCCGCGGGGCCGATCTCCGCGGGGGTCGGGCGACGCCGGCGGCGCTTTCCGTCTGCCATCGTCTGCTCCTCTCTCTATGGGTCCCACTTGAATTTCGAGAGCAACAAGCGAACCGCTGGCGCGGAACATGGCCTCCCAGTTCATGTTACAGGCGCGATCCAGCGTCGGCGATGAGGAGCGCGATGGCGCGCTATCTGCGTCGCCCGCGCGCGCCGGGGAGGAAGCGGATGAGGAACGCGATCAGGATCACCGCGATCCCGAACCACCGGAGGTTGGAATCGTTGATCCGTTGGCCATACGCCCAGATCAGCACGCCGATCGCGGCGAAGGCGAGCTTGGCGAGGTCGGTCTGCTTCACGGTTGATCCTTCTGCTTTCGCACGAAGCGACGCACGCCCTCGCGGAAGTCGTCGGTCGCGCGTGCTTCGACGTTGGCTTCGACGCCGAGCGCGATCCCTTCGTGGAAGCTGGCGCGGTCGAGCGCGAAGAAGAGCTGCTTGGTGAGACGCAGCGCATTGGGCGCCGAGCGCGCGAGCTGCTGCACGACGGCATCCACCTGCGCGTCGAAGTCTGCGGCCGGGAGGACGCGACTCACCAGTCCCAGCTCGAGTGCTTCGCGCGCCGAGATGAGACGCCCTGTCGCGACGAGCTCGAAGGCGCGCTTCTCACCGACCGAGCGGCGGAGCATGGTCATCACCATCGCCGGCACGAAGCCGACGCGTACCTCCGGGTAGCCGAACTGCGCGTCCTCGTGGGCGAGAACGATATCGCAAGCGCTGGCAAGCCCCGCGCCGCCAGCGAGTGCTCTCCCGCGCACCGCGGCGACGACGGGCTTCGACAGCTCACGCAGGCTCACGAACACGCGGCCGAGCGCCTGCGCGTCGCGGCGGTGGACGTCGGGTGTCGCGTCGACCATCGCCTCGAGCGCGCGCAAGTCGGCGCCGGCGCAGAAGTCGTCGCCCAGTGCGGTGAGCAGCACGACGCGGACGTCGTGGTCGCCGTCGAATTCGCGCAGAGCGGCATCGAGCTCGCGCGCCGCCTGCTCATCGAGGGCATTCTTCTTCTCCGGCCGAGCAAGAACGATGCGACCGGCGGCGCCGTCGCGCTCGACGCGAATGCGACTCATGCGTTCGCGCTCGGCAGATGGTACGTGCGCGCCATGTCGTCGGGCACGTCGAGCACCATGCGGAGCATCGCGGTGGAGTAGACCTTTCCCTGCGCGTCGGTCTTGAGGGAGAGCGTGCCGCCGCCGCCGAGCGCGCCGTGGAGCAGGAAGTTGACGGCCCCGAGGTTGGGGAGCTCGTAGCGGTCCACGTCGCCCGTGATCATCCCGCGAAAGTGGTCTGTGACTTTCTGCTTGGTGAGGAAGCGCTCCAGCACGGGATACCACTCGGGGCGCATCGCGATCACGCCGACATTGGCGGTGTCGCCCTTGTCACCCGAGCGGGCGTGCGCGATGTCGAGCAGGCGGACCTTCATGGCTGCATCACCTCCACGCACGGCGTCACCATCCGCTTGTCGATGAGCGCAGGCCAGTAGGCGACGACTTCCTCCACCTTCGGGCGGCCACCCGCGAACCCCGTCACGCTCGGCGGCCCGTTCAACACGAGCGGCGCGATCTCGCGCGTGAAGCGCTCGACGGCCTTCCGGTCATCGCTTCGAACGCCAATGCGGAGCTGAACTTCGGGGATGTCGGAAGCGGCCGCTGCGCCAGCTTGGACGGACGCGGCGTCTGTACGCACGGCTGTTGAAGCGGCCGTTGCAAGCGGACCGTGCGTCGCCGACGCGCCGAGGAACTCGGTGTGGATGACATCGAAGCGCAGACCGAGTCGATCGAGGCGTTCGCGAAGGACGCGATCGGCGAGCTGCGCCTTCTCGAGCGCATCGGGCCACGCGTACACGAGCGTGCCGAGCGCCTTGTACCCTGCGCGGTACGCGATCGACACCTTGAGCTTGTCCGTCGGCGGACGGCCGGTGATCCCGAACACGCGTACGCGATCGGGACCGACGTCGGCGAGATGAATCGACGTGAAGTCCGCGATCACGTCGGGCGTGATGTACTCGTGCGGATCGCCCATCTCGTAGACGAGCTGCTCGGTGACCGAGTGGACATCGATGCGCCCGCCGGTGTTCGGATGCTTCGTGACGACGAACGTCCCGTCGGCCGACGCCTCGATGATCGGATAGCCAATGTTCGCGAGGTCGGGGATGGTGCGCCAATCGTACAGGCAGTTGCCGCCCGAGCACTGTGCGCCGCACTCGATGATGTGACCGGCGACGATCCCTGCGGCGAGTCGATCCCAATCGTCCATCGCCCAGTGGAACTCGTGGAGCAAGGGCGCCATGGTGAGCGCCGTGTCCGTCGAGCGTCCTGTGATGACGACGTTCGCGTTCTGCGCGAGCGCCTGCACGATGGGGAGCGCGCCGAGGTATGCGTTGGCCGAGAGGACCTTCGCGCGAATGGACTCGAGCGGCTCACCCGTCTCCATGTTGGCGAGCGGATGTCCATTCGCGATCAGCTCGTCGAGTCGCGGCAGCAGGTCGTCGCCCGTGATCACGCCGATGCGGATCATGTCGCCCACACCGGCCTGGCGCGCCGCCGCCTGCACGGCAGTCGCGCACGCCTGCGGATTCACGCCCCCCGCGTTCGCCACCACACGCACGCCGCGCTCGGCGACTGCGGGGAAGACGCTTTCCATGGCGCCGATGAAGTCGCGTGCATACCCCATGTTGGGGTCGCGCTCCTTCTGCTTCTGGAGGATGGACATCGTCACCTCAGCCAGATAGTCCAGCATGAGGTAATCGATGGGTCCACCTTCCACCTGACGGCGTGGCGCTTCGAGCCAATCGCCCCAGAATCCCTGCCCCGACGCGACGCGGACGACGCGGCTCATGGCGTCTCTCCGAGCTGCGATGGCAGGACGAACGGACCGAGATGCGGCCCGCGGTTGTGCAGCGATGCGCGCAGCGCCATGGTGAGCACCTCTCGCGTCTCCTCCGGATAAACGATGGCGTCGATGAAGCCGCGGGCACCGGCGAAGCGCGCATCGAGCTGATGCTCGTAGTCGGCGCGCATCTCCTCGACGGCGGTGAGGACGTCGGCACTCGGCTGCGTGTCTTCGGTGCGCGCCGCCTCGAGCGCGGGGCCGTGCACGGCTTGGACCGCTGCCTCGCCCTCCATCACGCCCATACGCCCCGTCGGCCAGCTGAAGATGAAATCGGGATCGAACCCCTGCCCGGCCATCGCGTAGTATCCGGCGCCCGATGCGTGGTTCACGGTAAGCACGAGCTTGGGGACGGTGGCGGTCGCCATCGCTTCGACGAAGCGCGCACCCGCGCGAATGATTCCCTCGTGCTCGGCATCCGGTCCCACCATGAAGCCGGAAACGTCCTGCACGAAGAGGAGCGGAATCCCTTCGCGGTCGCACCGCTCGATGAAGTACGCCGCCTTCTCGGCGCTCTCGGCGTAGATGATTCCGCCGAAGCGCGGCCGCTCGCCCGGGCGCCCCTTGATGAGCCCGCGCTGATTCGCGAGCACGCCAATCGGGATCCCGCCGAGCGTCGCGTCGCCGCAGATCATCTCCTTCGCGAGCGGCTCCTGGAATTCTTCGAGAATCCCGTCGTCGACCACGGCGCGCAGCACCGCGTGCATGTCGTAGGACATGCGGTGGTCAGCGGGGAGAAGGTCGTACAAGGACTCGGGAAGCGGGATGCGGGATGCGGGATGCGGGACTGCCTCGGAGGAGAGGGCTTCTTCACCACGAGCCGTTCCCGCATCCCGCATCCCGCTTCCCGCATCCCGCGGCAACCGCGCCACCAACCCTCGCAGCTTCTCGATGCACTCCGCGTCGTCCTTCGCGATGTAGTGCGCGACGCCGCTGATGCCCGTGTGCGTGCGCGCGCCGCCGAGGGTTTCCTGATCGACCACCTGGCCTGTGGCACCCTTCACGAGGTTGGGACCGCCGAGTCCCATGAACGAAGTGCCCTCGACCATCAGGATCACGTCGGAGAGCGCAGGGAGGTAGGCGCCGCCCGCGATGCACGGACCCATGACGGCGGCGAGCTGCGGAATGCGCAGATAGCGCCGCATGATCGAGTTATAGTAGAAGATGCGCGCTGCGCCGTACTGGCCGGGGAAGACACCGCCCTGATACGGGAGATTCACGCCCGCGGAGTCGACGAGGTAGATGATCGGAATGCGACAGCGCATCGCGATCTCCTGCGCGCGGAGGATTTTTCGGATCGTTTCGGGCCACCATGAGCCCGCCTTTACCGTCGCATCGTTGGCGACGATCACGACCTCGCGCCCCCGCACGATGCCGACTCCCGTGACGACACCCGCAGCCGGCGCCTGACCATCGTACTGATCGTGCGCGACGAGCAGCCCGACCTCGAGGAAGCGCGAATCCGGATCACACAGTGCGGTGATGCGCTCGCGCGCAGTGAGCTTTCCCTGGCGGTGCTGTCGCTCGATCTTGCTCGGTCCGCCGCCCTGACGGAGTGTCTCCTCGAGCGCGCGGAGCTCGGCGGACAGATGGCGGAGGCGGGAGGTCACGCTTCCTGCTGTTGCCGCTCGGCGAACCACGCCTTGATGTAATCGACGAGATCGGAGGTCGGCGTGCCGGGGCCGAAGAGCTTGCCGACCCCCTGCTCCTGCAGCGCCTCGATGTCTTCCTTGGGAAGGATGCCGCCGCCGGTGACGAGGATGTCATCGCGTCCTTGCGCGCGGAGCAGCTCGAGGACGCGTGGGAAGAGCGTCATGTGGGCGCCGCTCAGGATCGAGAGACCGACGACGTCCGCGTCTTCCTGCACGGCGGCGTTGGCGATCATCTCGGGCGTCTGGTGCAGCCCCGTGTAAATCACTTCCATGCCGGCATCACGGAGCGCCGCGGCGACAACCTTCGCGCCGCGGTCGTGACCGTCGAGACCGGGCTTGGCGATCAGGACACGAATCGGACGGGACATTCAGTGATCGAAGTGTGAGTTGGTAACGCACCGAAAGGTATCGCGCGCGACGGAGGGTGGGCAACCAGCGCGCCACAACGCGACGACGGTTCTATGCGAGCGTCACCTGCTCGACCAGCTCGCGCAGAATGTGATACGCACTGGCCTGCGCTTCCTGGATCCGTGGAATGTGCTGCGACGGCGTGACGATCACATGATCGGCGAGCTGCTCGGCGAGCACCCGTCCACCGTCGTAGCCGACGAGCGCGATGGTCACCAGCCCACGGCGGCGCGCCTCGCCAAGCGCCTGGATGACGTTGCGCGAGTTGCCGCTGGTCGAGAGCGCGAGTGCCGCGTCGCCGGCGCGTCCGTAGGCGATGATCTGGCGCGAGAAGATGGCGTCGGTGCCGATGTCGTTGGCGATCGCCGTGAGGATGGCGGGATCTTCGGTCAGGTCGAGGGCGCGGCGGCTGGGGCCATCCCCATACGGCGTGCGGAAATCGGCGACGAGATCCATCGCATCGGTCGCCGAGCCGCCGTTGCCGAAGGCGAGGAGCGAGCCGCCGCCATCGAACAGTGCACGGAGCGCCTGTGCAGCGGCGGCCAACGTGGCGCGCGCATCGCCCACCGTCCGCAAACGGAGCTCGCCCACTTCCTCGGCCTTCATCAACACCGAGCGGCGCACGTCGTCCACGACGCTCTCGATCGAGTCTTCGGTGGGGCGCGCGGTGGCGAGGAAGGGATACAGAAAGCTCGAGGCACCGACGTCGGGGCGCGTGGGGGCTTCCCGTCCATCGAGCAGCCCGCGGTGATCGAAGAAGACGTGGACCAGCTCCCACAGCGTGTGGTACAGCGTTTCGATCAGCTCCTGTCGCACGAACGGGTCGTGCGTGGGCGGCGCGAACTCCCATTCCGCGCCCATCGGAGCGAAGGCGACGGTGAGGCAACCGCGCCGCCGCGCCTCGGCGATGGCGTCCGCTACTTCGGCCACCTCACTGGCGTCCGCGTCCACGCTCGACGTGAACGCGATGACGATATCGTCGCGTTCAGCTACCAATTCCACCTGCAGGCGCAGCGGGCCGGCGTCGCGCGTGAGACCGATCGCCGGGAGCGCGCGCTTCCCCACGATGACGGGGTGGACGAATTCCACGGCGATGTGGCGCACGTCGGAGCGCGCAGCCGGCGACAGGCCGACCGCCACGAGGCGCCCGCCACGCGCGAAGCGCTCGGCCATGCGATGACAGAGCCGCGCGAGCCGCTCCGCGTCGGCGTGGAAGAAGCGCGCGTTCGCGGCGGTGCGATGCTCGAGCGACGCATCGATGTGCGCGCGCAGCTGCTCCATGGATCGCGCGCTCGACGTATCGCTGTGCGCGATACCAGTGGTCACGCAGGCACCGCCCGTCGGTGGTGCGTGCCGACGAGCCACTCGCACCACGCATCCACGCCCTCGCCCGTCCGCGCGCTGACCAGCAGATGTTGCATGCCAGAGTGCACCGCCTCGAGGTTGGCCACGAACTGCTCGAGGTCGAAGTCGAGGTGCGGCAGCAGGTCGATCTTGTTGATCACCACCAGCTCGCACGTCCGGAACATGAGCGGATACTTGAGCGGCTTGTCCTCGCCTTCGGTGACCGACGCGATCATCACGCGGTGGTCCTCACCCACGCGGAATTCCGCAGGGCATACGAGGTTCCCCACGTTCTCGATGATGAGGAGATCGATATCATCGAGCGGCATGGATGGGAGCGCGGTGCGGACCATGTTCGCGTCGAGGTGGCACTCGCCGCCGAAGCCCGGATCCGTGTTGATCTGCACGAGCGGGACGTGGAACTCGATGAGCCGGTTGGCGTCGAGGCTTCCCTGCACATCGCCCTCGATGACGCCGACGCGGGGCGAGTCGGGCGATTCCTCCAGGCGCGCGAGCGTGCGCTCGAGCAGCATGGTCTTCCCCGCCCCGGGCGCGCTCATGAGGTTGATGACGGTGACACCCGCGCGGTCGAAGTCGGCGCGATTCGCTCGCGCGATCGTATTGTTCGCGTCGAGTGCATCCTTCACGACGCGGACGCGTTGCACATGCATGTGCTGTCCTCCTTACATGGACCGCATCTTCATGTAGCGCCGGAGGTCCGGCAGCTGCTTCCAGAACAGGGCGGCGGCGCCGAAGGCGAGCACGGTCAGCGTGATGTGTCCGAGCGCGCTGGTGCCTGTGAACCAGCCTCCCTGATCGCCGTGCGTGGGTGACATGCTCGACGTCTGCGTGTGCACAGGTCAGTCCTCCATCGTGGAATACGGTTCGTGTCGGTCGTGGACGGGCCGAGCGAGGTCGGCCACCAGGGTGTCGATCATGCGCACGGCTTCATCGATTGCGGCCTCCACCGCTTCGGACAGCTGGACGAGGGAGGCACTCGTCGATTCACCGGTCGAGAGCACCGCGGGCTCGCAGCCGACGACGAGCGTGCGGGGCGGCACGCGACCCATCGAGCGAGCGAGCTGCAGCACGCGCACGGGATCCATTCCGTGGCCGTCGGGCACGACGGCCTCGTCCGGGCGGGAATCCGGCTCGATCACGTAGAGCGTGCCGGGCGCGCCGCCGCGCGGCACGGCATCGATGAGGATGACGGCGTCGTAGTCGCCCTGCATGGCGTACGCGAGATCGAGCCCGCGGATGCCGAAGTCGGTCACCGTGACGCCAGGCGGCATCGCGCGCTCCGCGAGGCGGCGCGCCACGGCGACGCCGAAGCCGTCGTCGCCGAAGAAGATGTTGCCGATGCCGGCCACGAGGACGCGGACCGTGGGTTGCGCGGAGGCCACCGCGTCGAGTGGCTCGATCTCATCGGCGCGAAAGAAGAAGCGGTGGCCGGGGAAGCGGCCATCACCGAGATCGCGGCCGGGGTCATCCTCGAGCGTCACGGTCACGTGGACGGTGCCCTCCAGGCTCTCGTCGATCCCTTCGACGATCCCCACTCGTCCGTCGAGCGCCATGTCCATGATGTCGCCGCCCGCATACGGGTGAAGACGGACGCGGCTCCCTTTGCGAATGCTGACATCCCGCACGGGCACGGATGCGGGTGCCGGCTGGTTCAGCTCACCCCAGATGTCGGGCGCAGTCATTGGTCACCTATGGGATGTATGTCACGGATCACTCCGTGCAGCCGCAAGAGCTGCTCGGGCGAGAGCGACTGACAGCGCTCCAGCATCTCGCGCGTTCGTGGATCGGTGTCTCGCATCTCGCGCCGCTCCTCATCGGTGAGCGTGAGCATGTTGAGCACGAGGAGCTGATCGATCTCGCACGAGTCGAAGAGATCGCCCGGGCTCTCCGGTGCGACGCGCGGATAGTCGTACAGGATGATCGGTGAGGAGAGCATCGTGTGGTGCGATCCCTCCTCTCCCGCGAGCACCGGCCACGTGCCGATGTTGCGGCAGGACTCGACCTCGGCGCGCAGCTTCTCGGGCGGCCCCATGAGCGAGATGAAGCTGCCGCCCTCGACGTGCAGGATCGTGTGCGTGGACACGAATGCGCGGCGCAGCGCCTCGTCACGGAGCTCGCCACGCCACGCGGTTCTGTTGACGAGGCGCGCGGTGACTCTGTAGAACTGCTCGCCGACTCGTGTGGCCGAGAGCTCGAGCATCCCGTCGATCGCTTCCCAGCTGCGCTTGATGACGGCGACGCGCGCGCCCGATGCGTCCGTGAGCCACTCCTCCGCCTCGCCGGCCGGGATGCCGATCGGGATGTATTCCGTCGAGTCGAGCGTGCGGAGCGCACGGCGCAGCGCGAGCACCTGGCGCTCGGTCGCTTCCTCCCATGCGACATGCCTCGCGTCGCCGATCTGGAGCTCGTCGACGAACTCGAGTCCCGCGTCGGTGACGCGCGCGACGCGACGCTCCACGACGTGGAGGAAGCACAGATGCACGTCGACGGTCGCGTCGCCGTCACCCTCGACGAGACATTCCGTCTGCATCTGCCACGCATCGTCTTCGCCGCGTGCGCGGCTGTATGGCTCGGGGAAGACGCCGCCGAACGTCCACCGTTGTCGATTCTTCATGGCCGAGCGGCGGTATGGCCAGAGGATGTATCCCTCGTACAGCACCGCGCGGGCGACGTCGGCTACCAGGTCCATGGGCTCACCTCACAGCTCGGGTCCCGGCGCCGCCCCGCGCAGCAACGCGTCGATCGTCGCGTCCCACGTGCCGAGGCCGCAACCGGTGCGATACGCAAGGAGCCGATCGAACACGTCCTGGCGCAGCCGGAGCCACGACGTATTGGGGAAGTAGTGCGCCATCATCGCCTTCCACACATGTACCGGCAGATGGCACTGCGCTTCCCGGTCGAGCGCGATACGCGCCGTCTGGAGCAGGCCGCGCTCGGTCGCGTAGAAGATGGTACCGCTGAACAGCAACTCGAGCGGTACCTCTCCATCGATCACGCCGTGGAAGTACTTCGCGGCGGCGACGTCCAGATCGTACGTGCACGCAACGGGCAGCTCCACGCGTGTGCGCTCCGTGAACGCTGGGACGAACAGCGTGGCCTGCGTCCAGAAGAGACTGTGCAGCGTGGAACCCCAACGGTGCGCCTCGCCGAACAGCTCTGCGAGGCGAGCCTGCTCGTCGGGCGCGTACGCGCGCTGGTTCGCGGCAATGCGAATCTGCGTCGTGAGCGCGACGGAGCGAATGGAGTGCGTGCCGCGGTTCGTGATCTGCAGCGCGAAGCGGAGCGTCGGCGCGGCCGCGAACTCGAGAACGCCGGCATCCTCCACCGCGATGTCGAGCTCCGGCGGACCAGCGCTGGGCGCAAAGTCGACGGCGCCGTTGCGTGGCGCTCCTTCCGCGTGCGTGGCTCGCATCAGGCCGGCGACAGGTTCGGCATGTCCGGCAGAATCGGGTTCCGCTTCGAGGCGTTGATGCCCGTCGAGCGCGCGGCGGTCGAGCGCCCATCCGGAAGGTGCCCCTTCTGCATCTTGTAGCTTCCGCGCTCGTTCCCCTCGCGCACGCCCTGTGTGTGCGCGGGCGACGTCGTGCGGACCTGTGGACTTCCGACGCGCATGTTGTCGCGAGTGCTGATGTGGCTTGCCATGATCCCTCCTACACGTGTCCGGGTGAGCCCGTCGGCTCGAGCATGTGCGGGTGCTGCACTGTGACGGCATGTCCAGCTCGATCCACCGTGGTCGATCGCAGGCGCAGCGTCTGAAAGAAATCGCGAATCTCGCTCCACACCTCCTCCCCGCCGCTAAACCCTCGCCAGCGCGTGCGGATCAGCCCGACGAGCCGGTAGCATTCGTCGACTGGCACGAGCCAGTGGTCGCTCGCCTCGTGTGCGCGGTTCACGAGCAGTGCCTCGACGTCGGGCTCCATCGTGTCGAGCACAGGGTTGGCGGCCGCGATGTCATCCCACGTCGTGAGCTCGAGCAGCGACTCGGTGGCACCGGCCGGGCTCGGGTAGAATGCGACCACGCGACCCGTGAGCGAGTTGTGGAACATGAACGCCAGCTCGACAGGAATCGCGAGCCGTGCCCACAAAGTGTCCGGGAGCGAAAAGTCCTCGACGTACCGGCACCGATCGGGCACGAGCCGGTAATGGCGACCGCCCGCTTCGCGCCGATCGAAGAGAATCGCGCACGCCTGACACGCGCACAGCAGTCGGCGCGCCTCGAGATCCAGAAGATGCCGATGCTCGGCGTGCACCTGTTGCGCGCAGAGATCGCACCGCTCGCACGGCGCATCGGCGGTCCGCAGATGGGACGCCGAGCCGCGGGCGAGCCGAGCGAGGCGCGAGTGGCGGAGTGCGGGGCCCGATGAGCGCATGGCCTCTCTCACGGCGCGCGCGGCGATACCGCGTCGGGTGCGTCGACTGATCGCGCGTCGCTGGCGCGCGTCTGCGAGTTGTTCCGTCGAGGACCGGCGAGCGTCACGAGTGCGGGCGTCGCACCGTCCGTCTCCTCCAACTCGACACGCGAGAGCTCCGGCGCTGCGCGCAGCACGGCCTCCTCGATGGTGCCGCGCACCGTTCGACTCGTCGATGCACAGCCGTGGCCGTCGCGCGCGAGGCGCACGCGCGCGACATCCCCCGTGACATCGACGAGCTCGCCGCGCCTGCCGTGCGCCTGC
>DASSNR010000383.1:0-28502 GCA_035687925.1 Gemmatimonadaceae bacterium
AGTCGTCAGCTCTCAGTCGTCAGTCGTCAGTAGTCGCCAGGCGCTTCGAAGCGTCCCGAGGGTTCTTCAGACGACTGACGACTGAGAGCTGACAACCGCCGTTCTAGTGCAGCGTATACAGATACGCCGCGATGTTCTTCGCCTCGCCCTCCGAAATGCCGAGGTTCGGCATGTCCGTCCCCGGCTCGATCGACTGCGGCATCTCGATCCAGCGAATGAGCCAGTTGGGCGTGTTCGGCACCTCACCCGCGATGATGCTGCGACGTCCCCAGAACATGAGCGGTGGGCCCACCGTCCCGTTCGCATTCGTGATCCCCGGGATGGTGTGACACGAGCCGCAACCGTAGGCGACGATGTCCTTCTTCCCCTGCGCCGGATCGCCGCCCGGCACGAGCCGGTAGGGTTCGTCGTGGCACGCGGAGAGCAGCATGGTCCCGGCCAGCGCTGCCAGAACCATTGCGACGACTCTACGATGCGTTCGGTCCTGCCCCATGGTGACATTCCCCCTTCAGTACCCAGTCCATCCCTCGCCGCCGGTCACCGGCTCCGGCTGCTCTGCGCGGATCCACGCCACGAACAGATACGAGGCCGCCGCCAGGTAGACGAAGCTGCTCGGTACCCACATGATGATTCCGGCGAGCTGCTGATCCTCGAGCGGCGTCAATCCCCACAGATGTGCACCGCTCGACTGCGCGGGATACCACACGTGATTCGCGAACGTGAGGATCGCGCCGAGGATGCCGAACAGCATCCCGGCCACGAGGACGTACGCGATGGCCATGCCGTAGCCGAGATGCCGGCGTCCACTCGGCACGAGTGCGACCCACCAGAAGAGCATCGCCGTCCCGAAGAAGCTCACGTGCTCCAGGGCGTGCACCCACTCGCTCGCGAGCGCCGCTTCGTACGGACCGGGGAGGTGCCACACCCACATCGCGGCGACGTGGAGGCTCCACGCGACCACTGGCACCGTGAGCGCGCCGGCGAGCGCGGGCACCGTTGCCGAGTGGTTCCACCATCGCCCGATCGACTGTCGCGTGCGCCGGTCGAACGCCCACAACATCGGGAGCACCGGCGCGCCGAAGACGATGAGCGGTGCCGAGATGAGGATGAGCACGAGGTGCTGCGTCATGTGCGCAGCGAAGAGTGCATCGCCCATCGTGTCGAGCGGCGAGAGCAGCGCGATGACGAGCGACACGATCCCGAGCCAGAACGACCACGCCTGCCACCGCGCGACGACGCGTCCGCGCCCTGCCTCGCGCCACAGTCGGTGCAGTCCGCGCGCATAGAGCGCGCTCGCGAGCGTGAGTCCCGCGATCGTCACCGGCTCGAAGCTCCAGTCGAGCATGGCCCGGTGCACAACGGGGCTCAGCATCTCAGCGGCAGAGCGGGATGAAGATCACGCCGAGCCCGTGCAGCACGATCCCGTTCACGAAGAGCGCGCTCACCACGATCCCGAAGAGCGACATGAAGTGCACGCGGTTCCACACCGCATCGTGCGGCACCGCCGCGGCGTTCGCGACAAGACGGTTGCGGATTGCCGCGGCGAGCCCCGCGATCGCGATGATGAGCGCGATCAGCGTGAGCACGCCGGCGAAGATGCGCACGGTCGAGAAGAGCGGATGCTCGAGCTGCATGCCTTCGGACCCGCACGACTGCGCCGCCAGCGCATAGTTCACGATCGAGAGCAGGCTCCACGCGAGTGGCGCGGCGAGGATTCCGAACCAGAGTGCACCGTACCCGATCACGGGCGGGTGGCCCTCGACGCGCAGTGCAGTCGTCATCGCATCCCCTCCTTCACCGCCACCAGTGCGGCGTGACGTAGAGCGTGGTGAACACGAAGAGCCACACGACGCCCACGAAGTGCCAGTAGAGCATGACGTTCTCCACGGCCAGGTGCCGCCGCGCGCTGAAGTGCCCCGCCCAGTTGCGCAGCAGGATCACGAGCAGCATGAGCATCCCCACGACCACGTGCGCGTAGTGGAACCCCGTGATCGTGAAGAAGAGCGAGCCGTAGGCATCCGTCTGCGGCGTGAACGACTTCGTGCTCCACTCGATCGCTTCGATGATGAGGAACGCGAGCCCGAGGCTCATGGTGACGACGATGGAGAGGCTCAGCATCTCGCGCGCTCCGCGGCGGATCGCCGTCGTGCCGAGTCGCGCGGGCACGCTGCTCAGCACGAGGATGATCGTGTTGATCATCGCGAGGTTGATGTCCGGCGGGCCCGGCGGCGGCCAGAGCGTGTTCTGCGCGTCGAGGTAGAAGTAGCTGAAGAGCAGAAACGCGAAGAGCGCCGCCTCCGTGCAGATGAGGAGAATCATCCCCCACCACCCCGACGTGTGGTGCGGCTTCCCGTTCACGGGGAGCGTCACCGCCGGAGGGGTGTTCCCGGGCTGCACGATCGTCGTCGCCATGCTCAGAGCTCCACCGGCGCCGGTGCATACCAGAGCCATCCGGTCACGAAGAAGAACGTGAAGAGCGCCCCGCCGAGTGCGAGCCCCCACAGTCCGAGAATCAAGCCGTAGCAGATGGCGGTGATCGCGAGCGCCGTCAGGAACGGATAGACCGAATCCTCTGGGAAGCGCACCACCTGCTGCAGCAACCCGTCGAGCGGGGTCGTGCCCATGGTGACCTTCTCCTCATCGCTGATCACCGGCCCCTCGAACACGTCGCTCCGCTTCCCCATCCCGAGCCGCTCCTCCCACAGCGGATCGCGGCTGCGCACGGTCGGGATCACGGCGAAGTTGTACGGCGGCGGCGGCGATGGCGTCGCCCACTCGAGCGAAGCCGAGTCCCACGGATTCGGTCCGGCGATCGGCCCGTCGATGAGGCTCCAGAAGAAGTTCAGCACGAAGAGGAGTGTACCGAACGCGAAGATGTAGGCGCCGATCGAGATGACGACGTTGGTCGCCGTCCACCCGAGCCCCGCCTGATACGTGTAGATGCGACGCGGCATCCCGAGGAGCCCGAGGTTGTGCATCGGGAAGAACGCGATGTTCATCCCGATGAACATGATCCAGAAGTTCCACTTCCCGAGCCGCTCGCTCATCATCCGCCCGGTGATCTTCGGCAGCCAGTAGTAGAACGCCGCGAGGATCGGGAAGACGTTGATGCCGATCAGCACATAGTGGATGTGCGAGACGACGAAGTAGCTGTCGGTCACCTGCCAGTCGGCGGGGATCGAGCCGGTGAACACGCCATCCACGCCGCCGATCACGAACAGGAAGATGAAGCCCAGCACGAAGAGCATCGACGCGGACATCACCGGGCGGCCGTGCCAGATGGTCACGAGCCACACGAAGATCGAGATCGCGCTCGGCAGCACCACCGCCATGCTCCCGGCCATGAAGAACGACATCGCCATGGGCGGGAGTCCGGTCGCGAACATGTGGTGCACCCACACGCCGAAGCCCAAGACGCCGGTCGCGACCACGCCGAGCGCGTTCCAGGTGTAGCCGATGATCGGGCGGCGCGAGAAGGTGGGGACGATCATCGACACGAAGCTCAGCGCCGGCAGGACGATGACGTAGACCCACGGGTGCGCGAAGATCCAGAAGAGGTGCTGCCAGAGGAGCGGGCGGCCGCCGCCGGCGACGTCGAAGAAGTGCAGCCCGAACTGATGCTCGAGGTACAGGAACGCGAGCGACGCGCTGAGCGACGGAAGCGCGAAGATGTTCGCGAACGACGCGGTGAGCGTGCCGTAGAGCGCCAGCGGCATCCGCCCGATCGACATCCCCGGCGCGCGCAGCTTGAACGCGGTGACGATGAAGTTGATCGCGCCCACGGTCGTGGAGACGGTGAGGAGCAGCAACGCGATGCAGTAGAACTTCTCGTTCAGCCCCGGCGAGTAGAGCGGATCCGCGAGCGGCGTGTAGTTGAACCACCCGCGATCCGGCGCGACACCCGCGATGTAGCCGGTGTACAGGACGATCCCCGACATCAGGAACGTCCAGTAGCTGAACATGTTCATGCGTGGGAACGCGAAGTCGCGCGCACCGATCCAGAGCGGGAAGAAGTAGTTGCTGATGCCGGAGAGGATGGGCGACGCGTACCAGAAGATCATCGTCATCCCGTGCATCGTGAACAGCTGGTTGTACGCCTCCGGGCTCAGGAAGTGGTTCGCGGGTTTGATGAGCTGCGCGCGCATGACCATCGCTTCCACGCCGCCCGCGAGGAGGAACACGAAGGCGGTGACGAGGTAGCGCTTGCCGACCGACTTGTGATCGGTGCTGGCGAAGAAGCCGTACACGCTGTGCGGCGTCTCCCACAGTCGATGCAATCGCGTTTCGATGGTCGCCGTCGCCACAACCGCCTCCGAATCAGTTCAGGGATTCCAGGTACGCGAGGATCTGGCGCAGCGTCGCCGGCGGGAGATCGAGTCGCGGCATGTCGACGCCGGGCTTGATCGACTGCGCGTTCTCGATCCACCCCGCGAGGTTGCCCGGCGTGTTGGTGAGCGTGCCCGCGCCGATCGTGAGCCGGCTGCCCACGTGCGTGAGGTCCGGCCCGAGTGTCCCGCCCGCCCTCGTGCCGCGCACCGTGTGACACAACACGCACGACGACGCCAGGAAGGCCTGCTGCCCTTCCGTCTCGATCGGCGTCTTGGGCGCGGCCGCCGGCGCGCGCGCGTGGGCGAGCCACGCATCGAAGTCGGCGCGGCTCTGCGCCACCACCCAGAAGATCATGTGCGCGTGCTGCAGCCCGCAGTACTCCGCGCACTGTCCGCGATAGCGCCCCGCGGTGTCGGCGCGAATCCAGAACACGTTCGTCTGTCCGGGGATCAGATCGATCTTCCCCTGCAGCTGCGGCACCCAGAAGCTGTGAATGACATCGGCCGACATGCCGAGGATCCGCACCGGCTCGCCCACGGGGATGTGGATCTCGTTCGCGCCGATGACGTTCTCGTGCACGTCGGAGGAGTCGGCGTTGAGGTACTGCACCTCCCACCACCAGCGATGCCCGATCACCTTCACGGCGAGCTTCGGCGGTGTGTCGGGCTTCGCATCAGCAGCGAGCACCACCGCCGAGTAGATGAAGACGGCAATGAGGATGAGCGCGGAGATCACGACGCCGATGGCGATCGGTCTGGTGCTCCCGCCTTCCTCGAGCGGCGCATCGGCCACCGTCCGGATGCGATGTCTGAGCGGCACGAGGAGCAGCACGCCGATGATGAGCATCACGGCGAGTGCAATCCCGATGAGCCACCACTGGAGCACGAAGAGTCGATGCGCGGGTGCGCTTGCCGGCCGCAGCGTGGAGGGCGCTTCGGCACACGCCGCCGCGAGGAGCACGCCGCCCGCGAGCGATGCCCGGTGCGTACCCGCGCGCACCGATCCGCGCAGTCGCTCCCATCGAGCGTGACCACGTGCGCGACTCTCGTTGCTGTTCACAACCCGCCTCCTCCTCTCGAATAGATCGGCTCCGCTCCCGCCGAACGATCCGTCCGCTCCCCCCTACTCACATCACGCGCATCACTCGGCCGTCTTTCCCGTCGCCGACTGCGGCTTGCTCGCCGGCCGCGGTGGATCCGGCTCCTCCGGTGTCCGCAGCGACTTGATGTACGAGACGAGCTGCCAGATCTGCGGCTCCGGAATGCGCGCGCCCCACGCCGGCATCCCGAGCGGGCGCCCCTCCATGATCGTCGCGAAGATCTGCGTGTCGCTGCTCCCGTACTTCCACACCGAGTCGCGCAAGCTCGGCCCCATCCCGCCGCCGGCGTGTCCGCCGTGACAGCCGGCGCAATTGTAGGCGACGAAGAGTTGCCGCCCCTGCACGCGCGCCGCTGCGCTGTTCGCGTACGGGTTGCGCATCGGCCCGTACTCGGTGACGGGGTGGATCCCCGGCAGCACGCCGGCGACGTTCGAGTCGATGCGGTAGCCCGCCGCGCCACCCGATGCGAGATCGTTCGCCATCCACGCCCGATTCTGCTTGCACGCGACGCCGCTCGTTGCGAGGAATGCACCGACGCCGAGCATGGCGATCCTGACGCTCACTCGCATGCGGCCTCCGCAGTCGTGACTGCACAGCGAACACGGGTCTCCGAGCCGAGCACGACTCGGCCGTCCTGCTGTACGAGCGGCACGCCGTACGCCGTGAGGATCCGATCGATCTCGGCGCGCTTGTCCTGCAGCACGCGCTCGAGCTGTGCCTTGAACGTGGTGTCGCCGTGGCGAAGTCCGAGCGCGATGGCGAACACCATGTTTGCCGCGGGGCCATCGACGGCCGGCGTGACGGGAGTGATCTCGAGCGCCACCGGCTCGCGCTGCGCGAAGTACCCGGCGAGCGGACCCCACGCGATGGCGACATCGATGTCCCCCTTCGCCACCGCGTTGATGAGCGCGGCGGGGGGATTGGGCTTCGCGTAGTCGCCGTAGATGCTGTAGCCCGTCACGTTGCGAATGATCCCGCGCCGCGCGAGCGAGAGCCCGGGCGGCAGCGCGTTGCCATCATCGCCGATGACGTGCATCCCGATGCGCAGGTGATGCAGCCGCGGATCATCGAGCGAGCGGATGTGCAGCGCGCGATCCTTGCGCGTGACGAAGACGTACGTGGAGCGGTAGTACGGCGTGGTGGTGAGCACCATGTCGTCGTGCTCCGGAATGCCGGTGACGAGATCGCACCGGTGTGCGTTGAGCGTATTGCGGATGAAGCCGCGCCGCTGCGCCCACCACGTGTAGCGCACGGTCGCGTGCAGCTCGTGCGCGATGAGCGTGGCGATCGTGTTCTCGAACCCCTCCTGCTTTTCGTTCGAGAAGGGAAGGTTGTTCGGATCCGCGCACACACGGAGCGTGTCGCGGACGCCGAGTGTGTCGCGCGTGGGAAGCGTGGCGGCGTGCGGCACCGGTCGCGCCTCGCCATCGCGCGCCATCCCTGAGAGCGCAGGGAGCAGGGAGAGCCCGGCGGCGCCGGCGAGCACCACGAGCCGACCGCACGTCCGCCTCTCGCGCCGAGCCGCCGGGCGATGCCCGCGTGTCCGTTGCACCATCGTCATCGATCTCTCCTGCGAGACACGATTCATGGGAGCGCGAAGACGTAGAGCACGTTGCCAGGCGCGGTCTCTTTGCGGAGCCCGCCCATGAGGTTCGACACGCCGAGTCCCGCGGTCGGATCATCCGGCGACATCCGTCCCGGGACGACGGCACCGGTCCATCCGCCGACACCGGAGTACACGGCGATGTACTGCTTGCCGTCGGGCCCCAGGTACGTCATCGGATAGCCGACGATCCCCGAGCCGGTCTTGAACTGCCAGAGCACGGTGCCGCTCGTCGCATCCACCGCCTTGAACCAGCCGTCCATCGTGCCGTAGAAGACGACGTCGCCCGCCGTCGCGAGCACGCCGCTCCACACTGGCCACTTCTCCGTGATCCCCCACTTCTTCGTGCCGGTCACCGGATCCCACGCGATGAACTCGCCGCGGTTCCCGCCGGGCCCCGGATACATCGTCACCGTCGCGCCGAGGTACGGTGTGCCGGCGATGTAGCTCGCCTCGGAGCCCTCGTAGTCCATGCATGCGTGGTTGGTCCCGGTGTAGAAGAGTCCGGTTCTGGGCGAGAATGCGGAGGGCTGTTGATCGCGCGCGCCGATCGACGCGGGGCAGATGTCGAGCGTGTTCTTCCCCTGATGCGTGCGCTTCGACGGCACTTCCTGCGGGAGCCCCGTCTTGAGATCGATCCCCGTCGCCCAGTTCACGTACTGATACGGATGCGCGACGAGCACTTCGCCCGTCGTGCGATCGATGGTGTACGCGAAGCCGTTGCGGTCGAAGTGCACGAGCGCCTTGCGTGGCTTGCCATCGATGGTGAGGTCGACGGGCGTGAACTCGTTGACGCCGTCGTAGTCCCACGCATCGTGCGGCGTCATCTGATAGGCCCACTTCGCGTCGCCCGTGTTGGGATCGCGTGCGAAGACGGTGGTCGACCACTTGTTGTCGCCGGGCCGCTGATCGGGGTTCCACACGCCGGGATTCGCCGTCCCGTAGTAGAGCACCTGCTGATCGGGATCGTAGGTGACCCACCCCCACACGGTGCTGCCGCCGAGCTTCCACTGCCCCGGCGTCCACGTCGTCACGCCGAGATCCTTCCCGTTGTCGGATGGGTAGAACGACTTGAAGTCCGGCCCGATCTTCACCGCGCTGTCGGGGCCCGTGCTGTACGCCTTCCACACCACCTTCCCCGTGCCGAGGTCGAGCGCTGCCATGAAGCCGCGCACGCCGAGCTCGGCACCCGAGTTTCCGACGATCACCTTGTTCCCGATGACGAGCGGCGCCATGGTCGTCGTCGCACCTTCATCGATGCTGTCGATCTGCGTGCTCCACACCAGCTTCCCGGTGTTCGCGTCGACCGCGACGACGTGATCGTCGAGCACGTTGTAGATGATCTTCCCATCCGCATACGACATCCCGCGGTTCACCGCATCGCAGCACGCGACGCCGTTCGCGGCCATGTCGACCTTCGGCACGAACTCCCACTTGAGCGGCGCACCGGGCTTCGTGAGGTCGAGCGCGAAGAGATAGTTCGGGAGCGGCGAGACGACGTACATCGTGTTGTTCACGACGAGCGGATTCCCTTCGTGCCCATCGGGGACGCCGGTCGAAAAGGTCCACGCGACGTGCAGGCTCTTCACGTTCAGCGCGGTGATCTGATCGAGGGGACTGTAGCGACTCGCCGCGACATCGCGCCCCGGGAGCGTCCAGTCGCCGGCGCCGCCCTCGGGCATGTCACCGATCGCCGAGCCGTAGCTCGCCCGCTGCGTGCTGTCGGCCATCGCACGCAGATGCGCCTGCTGCGCCGCGGCGTACGCCGATGCGTTCGTCGCCACCTCGCCGGCGGCGCTCCGCTCCGTGGTCGCTCTCTCCCGATGGCAGGCGGCGAGCAGCGCGATGCTCGCGACACTGGCGAGCATGAGCGTGCTCCGCCGCCGATTGCCCACACTTCCCATCCCGGTCCCTCGTGTCGTGCTCGAGTCGAGTGGTGTTGGCATAATCCATTCCCGCAAGCTTGCGCAGCGTTGCACACGCCCGCGACAGCATTTGTCGCGTACGCGATGAAGTCGACGCCCGCGATGGCCCGTGGTGTGCGCTTCATGTGCGTGACCGCTGTCGCCCGCGGTCATCCCCTCGACACTCGCCTCGCGCACGCATGGCTCAGGAACGGAAGACCGTCGTCTACGCCGAGATCGGCGCGAACATCGTCGTCACGACGGCGAAGTTCATCGCGGCTGCCGTCAGCGGAAGCTCGGCGATGATGGCCGAGGGATTTCATTCGCTCGCCGACACGGGCGACGGATTGCTGCTGCTCCTCGGCCAGCATCTGAGCACTCGCCCACCCGACCGCAAGCATCCGTTCGGCCACGGTCTCGAGATCTACTTCTGGACCTTCATCGTCGCGCTCTTGATCTTCGCGATCGGCGGTGGGCTCTCCATCTACGACGGCGTGCACAGCATCCTGCACCCTGAGCCGCTCCGGAACGCGCTCTGGAATTACGTCGTGCTCGGCGTCGCGTTCGTCTTCGACGGCGGCTCGTTCCTCGTCGCGTGGCGCAAGTTCCGGAAGGATGCGGGCAAGCAGGACCTGTGGCAGGCGCTCACGACGACACGCGACATGACGGTCGCCACGGTGCTGCTCGAGAACAGCTCCGATCTCGTGGGGATTCTGCTCGCGTTCCTCGGCGTGTTCCTGAGCCACGTGCTGGACATGCCCGCGCTCGATGGGATCGCGTCGGTGATGATCGGGCTCGTGCTCGTCGCGGTCGCCATCTTCCTCGGCCATCAGAGCCGAGCGCTGCTGAGCGGCGAGCGCGCGGAGCCGCGAATGATCGCGGGGATCCAGGCGGTGGTGGACGCCGACCCGATGGTGCAGTGGTGCGGTCGTCCGATGACGCTGCAGCTCGGGCCGGACACCGTGATGCTCGCGCTCGACCTGCAATTCCGCCCGATGCTCTCGGCCAGCGATGCGGCCAGCGCGATCGACGAGTTGGAGAAGAAGGTCCGCAGCCGCTACCCGATCGTGAAGCAGATCTTCATCGAGGCGCAGGCGCTGGCGGAGAGCAAACAGGCGGGAGCGGAGAGTGTGAGGGGGGGTGAGCTGTGAGCTGTGGGCTGCGAGCCAAAGACGTTCTCGATCTCCGTGTCAGAGCCAAGCCCATAGCCCAAAGCTCGCAGCTAGATCAACCTCCTCGGCTCTTGACCCACCTGCTCCTCGGGACGCGCGGTCTCGGCGGGCGGGGCGTCACGCAGGGGGCGTCGAGCATCCGTGGGTGCGTTTCCCAGCGCATCACCTACACCCGACAGGCTGGACTTGAACTCACGAATGCCCTTTCCCAACGACTGCCCGATCTCCGGGAGCCGCTTGGCACCGAAGAGGAGCAGCACGACCAACAACAGGAGAATCAGTTTCTCAGGGCCGATCTCACCCACAGGGACTACTCCTTGCCGCTGCGCGCCGGCGCACGCGTCGCATTCCGCTGTGCCACATCTCGCGCGTCGTGCACGAGCGCGCACATCGCCTTGAGTATAGTCGAGGGGGAGGAGCGCGAAAATAGGGGCTGCGCGAGAGGCGAAAGGCAGTGTCACGCCGAGCGCAGCTCCCGGTTGTCATTCCTCGCTTCGCTCGGAATGACATGCCTTCCGGTCGTTCCGCCTCTCCCCTCTCGCCTCTCGGCTTCACCGCCCCGAGCTCACCGCCCCGCTGCCACGCCTCCCCCCCGGCCGATCGTTCCAGTTGAGTAGGGCGTTCCACACCATCGGGAACTCGTGATGGTTGAGGAAGCGATGGATCGGATCGAAGGTGAAGGCGATGACACGTCCCTTCTCCACCGGGAGATCGAAGATCGCGCCCTGTCCCACGATCACGTTCTCGTTGCGCACCATGCCGGAGACGACGTAGCCGTTGTCGTCACCGCCGTGCGCGCCGGCGGCGCCGCGTGATCCGCTGTGCGGCGTCGCGCTCGTGTCCGCGGCGGTGTTCGCGCTGTCGGCGTGCGCCGCCGGCGCCGATGGAGTCGATGCGATGCCGAGCATCGGGCCCTCATCCTTCTCGGGCTGCGGGAGCTTCGTGCCGTACTGCAGCACGACCATCGAGCTGTCGCGATCGGGGACCTGGAAGAGCGGTGCGTTCCCGCGGAAGATCGTTGTGACCTCGGGGTAGCCGTAGAGGATGGGCGACGTCGCGCTCCGCGCGCGCGCACGCACGATCGAGCCGGGGTGAAAGAGCGCGCCGCTGGAACGCGGGGAGAGATCGCTCGCGATCCCCGTTCCCGAGACGAGCTGCGTGGCGTTCTCGATCGTGATCAGCGTGCCGCCATCATCCACGAAGCGCTGCAGCTCGGCGATCCCCTCGAAGCCGGGGCCGCCCGTGATGTCGGGGCTCGACTCGGGTGTGCCGAGCGCGGGCGTCTGCTTCGTCTTCTGATACGGTATAGGACCCCACTTGCGGTCCACGCCCTGAATCATGCGCGGGAGCGAGCCGCCGTAGTTCGGCACGAGGATCACGTCGAAGCGGTCGCGCAGCTTCCCGCGCCGCAAATCATCCTTGTCGATCGATGTGTACGGCACGTGGTACTGCTCGAACGTGTAGCGCGCCCACCCTTCGTCCTGCGTGCTGTACCAGCTGTGGTAGATCGCCACACGCGGCAGATCGAGCGCATGCTGCGTGACGCTCGGCGCGCTCTGCATCGCGACGAGCGGCAGGGCGTAGCGCTGCGCGAGCGTGCTCGCATCGCTCGCATCCAGTCCGCTGAAGATCACCGACCCCGCGGGGAAGGTGTCGCGCGCGATCGTGAACTGTTGTTCGGCGGCCGATGCGCGCACCTTGGCGCCGCGCGAGGCGAGCCAGTAGAGCGCGGGGAGCACTTCGTCCTGCGCATGGTACGGGAGCACGTATTCGCTCCCCGTGCCGCTCACCGTGGCCGTCGCGGCGACCGTGTCCTTCACCATCGCGAGCGACGGCCAGTGGAACACCGACGAATCGTTCACCGCATCGACCTTCACGCCGTACAGGTAGCCCAGCGTCCACGCGATGTCGTCGTACGGCGGATACTTGGCCGTAGATGGATAGTGCTGATCGCTCAGCAGATTCACGACGAGATCACCGTACGGCTGATCACGCAGAATCACGAAATCGCCGGCGGAGTCGCCCGCGGTGCGCTGATGAATCTCGATGTGCTGGCGCTCGAGCTGATTGATGAGATACGCCG
This sequence comes from Gemmatimonadaceae bacterium, assembly GCA_035687925.1. Taxonomy (GTDB): domain Bacteria; phylum Gemmatimonadota; class Gemmatimonadetes; order Gemmatimonadales; family Gemmatimonadaceae; genus DASSNR01. The sequence continues at coordinate 12,191 of DASSNR010000383.1, forward strand.
TGCGCTTGGGATCGCGCTGGCGCGCGAAGCCCGGGATCACGTAGGCGTACGGCTTCTCGGTGCGACCGCGCGTGAGGCTGTTCTCTCCCTTCTGCCAGAAGTCGCGCAGCATCTGCGTGCTGTTGTCCACCGTGTAGGTGAGCGACGAGAGGACGCCCGCCTCCATGTAGTTGACGTTGTCGCGCGACGACCAGCGCACCTTCTTCGTGGGCGGCCACGGGCGGTACCACTGCCGGCTCGTCACCGGATCGCCCGCGTAGCTCTCGTCCGAGAGATCGCGCACGTAGGTGTCCGCGCCCGCGTTGCCGAACGTCTCGAAGAAGCGGCCGATCGAGTTGTGGTTGTTCGCGACCCACACCGCGTACCCGGGCCACCATCCATCGAAGAACGCCCACGTCCACACGCCAGGGAGCCCCTGCGCGGCGAGCGCGCGGATGTCGTTGTTCGCCATCGTCTGCCACTCGGCGTCGACGATCGGGTCGTTGTGTGGATTGTACGGACCGGTCCCGGTAGAGACGTAGAGCAATGGAATCGACTCGTGCAGGTCGTGCATCACGAGCGGATGCCAGTCGTAGTAGATCTTGTAGATCGCCTTCGTGAGCGCCTGCGACATCTGCAACCCGTCGCGGTTGTTGTCGTGCAGCACGTAGTCGCCCCAGTACGGCGTGCTGCGCGGGAAACCGTCGTCGAATTCGGGACGCCCCTTCGTGTAGTGGAGGTACCAGTCCACCTGCCGGTCGCGTCCGTCCGGCTCGCTCACTGGATTGATGATCGTGATCACGTGGTCGCGAATCTTCTTGATGGACGGCTCATTGCTCACCGCGAGGCGATATGCGAGCTCCATCACCATCTCCGGCGAGCCCATCTCCGTCGAGTGGAGCCCCGCATTCAGATAGTAGATGGGCTTCGCCTCGTTCACGATCGTGCTCACGTCGTTCGCGCTCACCGTGCGCGGATCGGCGAGTTTGGCCAGCAGCGCCTTGTAGCGGTCGAGATGCTTCATCGTCTCGTCGTCCGCCACGATCGCCAGGATGATGTCGCGTCCCTCTTCGGTGGTCCCCACCTTCTCGACCTGCACGCGCGGCGTCGCCTTGGCGAGCGCGCGGAAGTAGCCGTACACTTCGTCGGCGTGATGCATCACGCCCGGCGCACCGATGATCGTGCCGAAGTACTGCTTGGGCGACGGCACGCTCGCGCTCATAGGCATCGAGGACACCGACGCCGGCAGAAAGTGCGGATCGGTGGTATACTCGCGGATGAGCCGCGCGTACGCGGTATCGGGACGTTGAGCAGAGAGCGGCGCGGAGAGCATCACGCACGCGGGGAGCATCGCGGTCACACACAGCGCGGTCCAACGCATCGGCCGGCTCCGGGGCGGTAGGGGGTTCAGAGAGGTGGTGGGACGATCGGACGCCTCCGAGAATCAACGGGCCGGCGAGGACGGGGGCAAGGGTGCACGGTCGCCGCCATCGCTCATCGCCATGTGCGTGACGGCGCATCTCTCATCCGGCCGAGCGCGGCCGCTCATCCATCGCAGAGCCGATACCTCGCCCTGGGGATGCGCGTCTGTGAGATGTCGGCCGCCTCTGGCATCCGCTTGCTTCACCCTGTCGCAGCAACGATGGCCTCCGCCCGCTCGATTACTTCCGCACTTCCGTCGTCCGCCAGCCTGTCCGCGCCGCACGGCGCGACCGCGCGCGCCACCCCGAACCGTGAGACGTTCGACCGTCTCACGCGACTCGCGGCGCGCGCGCTCGCGACGCCGATGGCGCTCGTGTCGCTGCTCGAGGAGGATCGTGAGGTGATCGCCGGCGGCGTGGGGCTGCCCGAGCCGTGGGCCACGCGCGGCGAGCTGGCGCCCACGCATTCCTTCTGTCGCTACGCGACCGCGTCCGGCGTCCCGCTCATCGTCCAGGACGCGCGCGACCATCCGCTTACGCGTGGGAACCCCGCGATCCGCGAGATGGGCGCGCTCGCCTGCCTCGGCGTGCCGCTCGATGCGGGCACTGGCCGCGTCCGCGGCACGCTGTGCGTGCTCGACCGCGCATCGCGCGTCTGGACCGATCGCGAGGTCGCGCTCCTCAAGGATCTCGCCGCCGCGCTCAATACGGAGCTCGCGTTGCGCTTCGAGCTCGCCGAGCGCCGCCAGGCGGAGACCGAGCTCCGTCTCGATGCCACCGAGCACCATCGCGCGGAAGCGGAGCGTGCGGCAGCGATCGATGCGCTGCGTGCGAGCGAGAGCCGCTTTCACAGCGCGTTCGACAACGCGCCGATCGGGATGGCACTCTCCACGCTCGATGGACGGTGGGAGCTCGTGAACCCCGCGCTCTGCCGCCTGCTCGGCTACACGGAGCACGAGCTCCTGGGGCGGAGCTTTCAGGAGTTCTCGCACCCGGACGAGATCCCCAGCACGCTCGAGCTGCTCCGGCAGCTCGTCGATGGCGAGCGACTCGCCTACCGCGTGGAGAAGCGCTACTTCCACAAGCAGGGGCACGTCGTCTGGGTTCTCGTCGATGTGAGCCTGAGCCGAGATGCCGACGGCCGCCCTCGGCATCTCGTCGTGCAGGTGCAGGACATCAGCCAGCGCAAGCGCGATGAGGAGGAGCTGCGCACCGCGCACGCCACACTGTCGACGCTCGTGACCGCGGCGCCGCTCGCGCTCGTCACCGTGGACCTCGACGACGATCTCACGGTCCGCACGTGGAACCCGGCCGCCGAGCGACTGTTCGGGTGGAAGGCCGAGGAGCTGATCGGTCGCCCGTATCCACTGGTCCCGAGCGATCGCATGGCGGAGTCCGCGAAGCTCGACCAGTCGCTGAAGCGCGAGGGGACCGTGTACGCGGTCGAGACACGCCGTCAGCGCCGCGACGGTACGCAGGCCGACGTCGTGATGCTCGGCACCGCGCTCCCCGCAGCGGCGGGGCAGACACAGCGCGCGGTGCTGTTCTTCGTGGACGTGAGCGAAGAGAAGGCACTCGAGGCACAGCTGCGCCAGGCACAGAAGATGGAAGCGGTGGGACAGCTCGCGGGCGGCGTCGCGCACGACTTCAATAACCTGCTCACCGTCATCAAGGTGCACACCGAATTCCTGCTCGAGCGGCTCGCGCAGGGGACGTCGGAGTACAGCGATGTGAGCGGGATCAGCACAGCGGCCACGCGCGCGGCATCGCTCACGCGCCAGCTGCTCGCGTTCAGCCGCAAGCAGCTCCTCCGCCCACAGGTGCTCGACCTCAACGCGACCGTCTCCGGTCTCGTGCCGATGCTGGAACGGCTCATCGGCGAAGACATCGAGATCGCGACCCGGCTCGCGCCGTCGCTGTGCCGCGTGATGGCCGACCCGACGCAGGTGGAGCAGGTGCTCGTCAATCTCGCGGTGAATGCGCGCGACGCGATGCCGGGCGGCGGCGTGCTCATCATCGAGACCGCGAACATGGATGTCAGCGCCGCGGACGCGCACCATCACGAGATGGAGCTGCCGCCCGGCCCGTACGTGCGGCTCACGGTCGGCGACACGGGGTGCGGGATGGATGCCGACACGCAGGCGCGCATCTTCGAGCCTTTCTTCACGACGAAGGGTACGGGCCAGGGCACCGGACTCGGCCTCTCGACCGTGTACGGGATCATCAAGCAGTCGGGCGGACACGTGTCGGTGGAGAGCGCGCCGGGGCGTGGGACGCGCTTCTCCATCTACCTGCCGCGGAGCGCCGCAGGGAATCCAACGCCGGCGGGGAGTGTCATGGCGGTGGCGGCGCCCGGCTCGGAGACGGTGCTCGTCATCGAGGACGAGGAAGCGGTGCGCCGCCTCGCACGCCGCGTGTTCGAGCACAACGGCTACACGGTGCTCGAGGCGAGTCAGGGGAGCGAGGCGCTGCAGCTCCTCGAGGGGTACGAGGGTCCGCTCGATCTCGTCGTCACCGATCTGGTGATGCCGGGGCTGAGCGGCCGCGCGCTCGTGGAGGAGCTGGCCACGCGCCGCTCCCGCTTCAAAGTCATCTTCGTCTCCGGCTACACGGACGACGAGATCATCCGGCGCGGCCTGCTCGATCCCGGCGTGGAATTTCTCGAGAAGCCGTTCACCGCCAACGCGCTCGCGCGTCGCGTACGCGAAGTGCTCGACTCGCCGAGCCGCGGCCGGTGGCCGCCGGAAGCGCCTGCAAGTTGATGGTGATCGATTCGGAAATCGTGCAACTTTTCTTGGAGAACGCGATGGCCAGCAAAACGACGGACCAGAATGACCGCCTCGCCGCACTCGAGCGCGAGGTCGTGCGGCTGCAAACGAATCAGCAGGAGCTGCTCAAGGCGTTGCTGCAACTCTTACCGAGCGATCACGCGCAGTTCGTGCTGCGGAATCTCAGGCAGGATTGAGGAAGGAGTGCGAGCGAGTGAAGCGCAGGGCGAGGCGGATGTCGAGCGTGAGGCGCGTGCGGTCGAGCGGTGGGAGCAGCTGCACGGGGAACTGGACATGCTCCCCCTCATCTTCAGTCGTGCCGCAATAGGGGGGTGACCGCTAGCGCCGGGAACGGACGGTCCGTTGCATTACTTCCCGCTTGCTTTCTCGCGCTCGAAGATCACGACCATTTCGTCGCGCGTCCCTCCCAAACCGGGAATAGTCGAGTCAGTAGATCCAGAGCGGTCCGCTTCTTCCGGGCGCAATTTTCGCGGCGGATTCCGAAGCGGACGTTCGCTACCTACCCATCTTGTCAGTAAGCGCGCACCCGGCCGTCCCCATGTAGGTGTGTGTACGTGGGGCCGCGATGCGGGTCCGTATCGCCTGGGTGTGGCCGAGCGCGTACATCGTTGGTGATTCCTACAGCGGCGCGAACAATCCTCGATTTCGCGCAAGCACCGTGCTCGAGCCCGAGGTGCGGCCGAATTCGATGAGGGCTTCGCGATTCTCGCAATGCCTTCGCCGTCCGGACGCAATGCCTTCGCCGTCCGGAACGGCGAGCAGGCGTAGCGGGTGTCGAGCGGTCTAGCGCTTGCAGCCGCCGCGTCGATGGTCGATGGTCTGTCCGACTTGGAGATCGGCCAGCCGCTGCATCGCGCTCGCAGCACGGTCGCCCCTCATGTCGACCGCCATGGCTCCATCGTGCGGATCACGACACGACGTGCGCACACCGACGTGATCGCTGACCGGGAGACCGCGATCACGTGCATGGCACTCCGCACCACTCGACTTCCGCTTCATCGCACGGAGGAGGAGATGACGAAACGCACACTCGACCCCGACATCATCAGCAACCGCGTCAGAGCGGTGATGCGCCACGACGCCCACGAGATCCAGCCGTTCGGCCACGTGGCCACGCTGCCGATCGCGCTGTCGGAGGCGGTGTGCCGCGAATCGGTCGACAATCTCAATCAGCTACTCGCGGACACGATGACGCTGCGCGACCTGTACAAGAAGCATCATTGGCAGGTGGCGGGGCCTACCTTCTATCAATTGCATCTGCTGTTCGACAAGCACTTCGGTGAGCAGATGGAGTTGGTCGACCTCATCGCCGAGCGCATCCAGGCGCTGGGTGGGGTGAGCCTCGCCATGCCGCACGACATCGCCGAGGCGACGGCGATTCCCCGCCCTCCCAAGGGACGCGAGGCCGCGCCCATGCAGATCGCGCGGCTACTGCAAGCGCACGAGATCGTGCTCTCGGAAGCGCGCCCGATGGCGCGCCGCGCCGCCACGGCCGGCGATGAGGGCACGAACGACCTGATCGTGAGCGATGTCGTGCGCCGCAACGAGGAGCAAGTGTGGTTTCTCTCCGAGCACCTCGTGGACGTTCCACTGGTGGGCGCCTGAAAAACGACCGCGCGCGCAGTGCGCGCTCGTGATGCTGTCCATCCGGATTTCACGGAGCCCGTATCCGCATGACCACCGCCATTCTGGACGTGCCGCCCACGCTCTCCCCTCGCCTCGAGCAGCTCCATCCGACCCTCACGCCGGCGCAGATGGCACGCATCGCGGCGCACGGCCGCGTGCGCCGCGTACGGCAGGGCGACGTTCTCGTCGAGCACGGCGAGCAGACCTCGCGCTTCTTCGTCGTCGCCGGCGGGCGCATCGAGGCGGTGCGACCGATGGGCGGCGCGGAGCAACTCGTGGCCACACTTCAGCCAGGGATGTTCACCGGCGAGGCTAGCCTCCTCTCCGGGCGTCGGAGTCTCTCGCGCATTCGAGCGAGCGAAGCGGGCACGGTGATCGAAGTGGATCGCGACGATCTGCTGGGCATCGTCCAGATCGACGGTGAGCTGGGCGAGATCCTGCTGCGCTCGTTCATCCTGCGCCGCCTGCAGCTCATCGCGCACGGTATCGGCGATGCCGTGGTGATCGGGTCGAGCCACTGCTCCGGCACGCTGCGCGTGCGCGAGTTCCTGACGCGAAACGGTCACCCCTATTCCTTCGTGGACCTCGATCGGGACTCCGGCGTGCAGGAGTTGCTCGATCGCATCAACATCAGTCCAGGCGACGTCCCCGTGGTGATCTGCCGCTGCACGGTGGTACTGCGGAATCCGACCAACCAGCAGATCGCCGACTGTCTGGGCTTCAACGACGCCATCGACCAGACGCAGCTGCGCGACCTCGTGGTGATCGGCGCGGGGCCGGCCGGGCTGGCGGCGGCGGTGTACGCCGCATCCGAAGGACTCGACGTGCTCGTGCTGGAGACGAATGCGCCCGGCGGGCAGGCGGGCTCGAGCTCGCGCATTGAGAACTACCTCGGCTTCCCGATGGGGATCTCCGGCCAGGAGCTCGCATCGCGCGCCTACACGCAGGCGCAGAAGTTCGGGGCCCAGCTGCTCATCGCGCACGGCGCCACTCGGCTCACCTGTGACCGCCGGCCCTACACCATCGAGATGGAGGATGGCACGCGCATCCCCGCGCGCACGGTGATCATCGCCACGGGCGCCGAATATCGCCGGCTCCCGCTCGCCAACCTCGCGCAGTTCGAGGGCGCCGGCGTCTACTACGCCGCGACATTCATCGAGTCGCAGCTGTGTAAGGCCGACGAGGTGATCGTCGTCGGCGGTGGGAACTCGGCTGGGCAGGCCGCCGTGTTCCTGGCCCAGTGGTGTGCGCGCGTGCATATGCTCGTGCGTGGCGAGTGCCTGGCCAGCAATATGTCGCGATACCTCATCCGTCGCATCGAGCAGACGTCCAACATCGCGCTCCGCCTGCGGACGGAGATCACGGAGCTCGACGGCGAACGCCATCTCGAGCGCGTGCACTGGGTGGACAAGCCGAGTGGGCGCTTCGAGACGCACGCCATCCGGCACCTCTTCGCCATGACCGGCGCCGTGCCGAGCACACAATGGCTCGCCGGCTGCCTTGCGCTCGATGGCAATGGATTCATCAAGACGGGGACGGACCTGACGCCGGAGGATCTGTCCGCGAAAGAGTGGCCGGTCGGACGGGCGCCCTATCCTCTGGAGACGAGTCTGCCCGCGGTGTTCGCGGTGGGCGACGTACGTGGAGGAAGCGTGAAGCGCGCGGCGTCTGCGGTGGGCGAAGGATCGGTCGCAGTGTCCGGCGTACACCATGTGCTGGGGGAATGAGGCAAATGAGCGAGCCATTCATCTCTCGCGGCTTTCACGGCCGCCGCCGGCCGGCCGGCACTGCCGGCCGGCTCCCACCCGGACAGTACGTGACGCCCGACTTTCCCGTCCTCTCGGCGGGCCCGACCCCGCACACGCCGCTCGACACGTGGGACTTCACAGTTCGCGACATGGGCGGGCGAACGGCCCGCTGGACGTGGGACGAGTTCAAGGCGTTGCCGCACGAGACTATCACGACGGACATCCACTGCGTCACGAAGTGGTCCAAGTTCGACACCGTATGGGAGGGCGTCTCCGTCGACGCGCTGCTGACTGACGCCGCCAAACGCGGAGATGTCGAGCCGGAGCCCTACGTGCTCGCGGTGTGCGACGGAGGCTACTCCACCAATCTGCCGATCGCCGACGTGATGGGGGGCAAGGCGTGGATCGCGGTGCAGTACGACGGCGCGCCGCTTGCGCCGGAGCACGGCGGTCCGGCGCGGCTTCTCGTGCCACACCTCTACTTCTGGAAGAGCGCCAAGTGGGTGCGGCAGCTGCGCGTGATGGAGCACGACCAGCCGGGCTTCTGGGAGTCTTTCGGCTACCACAACTACGGCGACCCGTGGCGCGAACAGCGCTACGCCGGCGACCGCTGAGCCGCCGCGTGACGACAGCGGTCGCATCATCGCCCAAGGCCAGGCCGATCGCGTGGCGCATCGCCACCGTCGTTCAGACCGTGCCGGAGACATCGAGAACCAAGACACTTGTCCTCGACATTCCGGACTGGCGCAAGCATCGCGCTGGACAGCACGTGGATGTGCGACTCACGGCGGAGGATGGCTACCAGACCGAGCGGAGCTACTCCATCGCCTCCGCCCCGGAGGACGCGCACGTCGCGCTGACGATCGAGCGTCTGGACGATGGCGAGGTCTCACCATATCTCACGGAAGAGCTCCACGCGGGCGACCGGCTCGAACTCCGGGGACCGATCGGCGGATACTTCGTCTGGGACGTCACGCACGGCGGACCGCTCTTCCTCGTGGCGGGTGGGTCGGGCATCGTGCCCTTGATGGCAATGCTCCGCCATCGCGCTGCAGCGTTCGAGCGCGCCAGCGCCGAGACTCGACACCGCGTGCCCGCGCGGCTCCTGTATTCCTCGCGCCGCTGGGACGACGTCATCTATCGGGACGAGCTCGCCCGGTTGATGAAGGAGGACTCCGCGGTCGAGGTGACGCTCACCATCACCCGCGAGCCGCCGCCGAACTGGATCGGATTCCAACGCCGCATCGATCGCATGATGCTCGCGGAAGTCGCGTGGCCACCTGCCGAACGGCCGCACGTGTATGTCTGCGGCCCGACGCCATTGGTGGAGAGCGTCGCCGCGACGCTCGTCGAGCTCGGTCACGACCCCGCACGTGTGAAGACAGAGCGTTTCGGCCCGACAGGTGGAATGGTGTGAGCCGCGCGGCGACGACACAACGCGGCGCGCAGCAGCGCAACGTGCATCGTGACGTTGCATGCGCGCACACGGAGGCAACGATGGAAGGTGCAATGAGGATGTCGGATCAGTCACCTGTCGCCGGTGAGCGCGTCGCGGACGCACTGCACCTCGACGGGAACGTCGCAGCCGGCATGCTGAGCGAGATGTTCGTGCCAGACCTCACGGCCGCGCGCACGACGTGCGCCCATTGCGGAGCGACGCGCATGATGGGCGCGTTGCTCGCCTACGCGCACGGCATGGGAATCGTCGTTCGTTGCCCCAACTGCGACCACGTCGTGATGCGCATCGCGCGCACGCCGGCGCAGCTGTGGCTCGATATGACGGGCGCCAGCCGGATCGTCATACCCGCCACGACACCTTCGGCGTGAGATGCGCACGTCAACTAACAGAGAGAGGACATGAGCACCCCTGTGCAATACCAGCAGCCTGAGGTTGACGATCTCGTTCACGAGGCCGACGCGCTCGCTCCGCCTGCGTTCCTCTTCGACCTCGACGGGACGCTCGTCGACAGCGTCTACCAACACGTGCTGGCCTGGCGAGAAGCTCTGGAGCGCGAGGGGATCGAGCTGGCAGTCTGGCGCATCCATCGCCGGATCGGGATGAGTGGCGGGCTGCTCGTGAACGCACTGCTGCGCGAGACGGGACGAGCGGTGACGCGTGAGCAGACCGAGCGCATCCAACAGTTCCACGCCGAGGCGTACGCGCGGCTGGTGGATCAAGTGCGCCCTCTACCAGGCGCACGAGAGCTGCTCGCCTACCTCACGCAGTTGGGTATCCCGTGGGCGATCGCCACGAGCGGCCGGCTGGACAGTGCGCGACCCGCCCTCGAGCTGCTCGGCATCTCGCCCGATACGCCGCTCGTGACGCGCGATCAGGTACGACACGCCAAGCCGGATCCGGATCTCTTCCTGGCGGCCGCGCGCCGCCTGGGCATCCTGATCGATGCATCCGTGGTGGTCGGCGATAGCGTGTGGGATCTCCTCGCGGCGCGTCGTGCGCGAGCGCTTGGCGTCGGCCTGCTCTCCGGCGGGTACGGCGAGGATGAGCTCGCGCGCGCCGGCGCCTACCGCGTCTATCAGGATCCCGCCGACCTCCTTCAGCATCTGGACGAAGTCGGCGTCCGCGTCACGCGGTGACGCAGCCCAGCGAGTGAAGCGATGAAGGCGATCGTTGTGACGGACCAGGCTGCGGGAACGGCCGGGATGACGCTGGTGGAGCGGCCCGAGCCGCATGCAGCGATAAACGACGTCGTCGTTCAGGTGCACGCGTCGGGATTCGTCCCGACTGAATTGACGTGGCCCTCGACCTGGACCGATCGCCTCGACCGTGACCGAACACCATCGATCCCCGGGCACGAGTTGGCCGGAGTGGTCACGGCCCTCGGCTATGGCACGACGGGACTGTCCGTGGGACAGCGGGTGTTCGGCCTCGCCGACTGGTATCGCGACGGCACCCTGGCGGAGTATGTAGCGATCGAGGCACGCAACCTCGCGCCGCTGCCGGGCGACATCGACTTCACGGTGGGCGCGAGCCTACCGATCTCTGGCCTGACCGCGTGGCAGGGACTGTTCGAGCACGGCCGCCTTCAGGCGGGACAGAGCGTTCTCGTGCACGGCGCGGCAGGCGCAGTCGGGGCGATGGTGACGCAACTCGCACGACATGCCGGCGCCTACGTCATCGGCACCGGACGCGCTACCGACCGTCAGACGGCGCTCGACTTCGGTGCGCAGGAGTTCGTCGACCTCGAGAACGACGCCCTGGAAGACATCGGCGAAGTCGATCTGGTATTCGATGTCATCGGCGGCGACATCGGGAAGCGGTCCGCAGACCGGATTCGAGCCGGAGGAACACTGGTGTCCATCGTCGGGCCGCCCCAAGCGCGGCCCGATGATGGCCTGGCAGTCGACTTCGTTGTCGAGGCCCATCGTGCCCAACTGCGTGAGATCGTCCAGCGGGTGCGGGACGGACGACTGCGGACGAACATCGGCACCGTTGCGACCCTCGACGACGCCGTCGCCGCCCTCAACTCGACCAAGCGACGCAAGGGGAAGACGATCATCCGCGTTCGTCCGTGAGAGCTCTCTGCTTCCACCATCTCTGGACCGCCGGCGGGTGTTAGACGCTCTGAGCACGATGATCTGGCAACGCTGACTTCATGGGGCATGCGACGTGCACGCTGTTCAGTGCAGTCACCGCAGTCACCTGCGACGCGCGATGTACGCGCTCACCGCATGCGTCGCCAACCGCTGCATCAAGCGGCACTCCACGCCAAACTCGTGCGGGACCGCCGCCGGCATCGTGCCCTGCGACCCGCAACGTCGACAATGGCAGGCCGCCGCTCTGATACCCCTCGATTGGATGTGCGAGCTGCGATGACGTCCTGGCGGGCTTCTTCGCCTCCAGCCCCGCCGGCTGCAACGCTCGTGACGCTTCCGGCTTTCGGCGCAACTACTCCCGACCGGGCGGTCCGCCATCGACAAATATTTTTCACAGGAAGGTGACTATGGCAGACAACAAGAAAACGACGGCCACCGCATCCCGCGCCGAACGCGGCGACGCTGGCAGCAGTGTGAACCAGAGTGGGACCGTCCACCTGGGGAGTGGTGACGTGGGAATCCTCAACTACGCGCTGGCCCTCGAGCAACTCGAGGCCGAGTTCTACACCAGGGCGGTCGACGCGAAGCCGAGGGGGCTCGACGCCGATGCGATGAGCGTCCTCGACGATCTCCGGAAGCACGAGACGGTGCATCGCGAGTTCTTCTTCACCGCGCTCGGCAAGAACGCCATCCCCCGGCTCAGCTTTGACTTCTCGTCCGTCGACTTCACGAGCGGGAACAGCGTCCTCGAGACGGCGCGGACCATCGAGGATCTGGGCATCTCGGCCTTCAACGGCGCGGGGCAGCTGCTGACCAATCCGGACTACCTCGCCGTGGCGGGCAAGATCGTGTCGGTCGAAGCACGGCATGCCGCCGCCATTCGCGACCTGCTCGAGCCGAAGACCGCCTCCTTCGCCAGTGATGACGTGGTCGACGCGAAGGGGCGTGACGGGGCGCGCCTCCCGGCGGAGGTGCTGCCACTCGCAGCGCCCTTCATCAAGGAAAAGATCGACGCCAGCCAACTTCCGACCATGTGAGCCAGGAGCGAATGACCATGCACACCGAGACGGACAACACACAGACCGTGCTCGACACGCTGAACTTCGCGCTGACGCTGGAGTACCTCGAGTCGAGCTTCTACAACATGGCGGTCGCTTCCGGCGTGATACCGAGCTCGGACCTCGCGATCTTCCGGCAGATCCAGCAGCACGAGAACGCGCACGTGGCGTTCTTCCGCGGCGTGCTCGGCGATAAGGCGGTGCGCGAGCCGAAGTTTGACTTCACCGCCGGCGGCAAGTTCGATCCGTTCCACGATTGCCCGACCTTCATGACTCTTTCGCAGGGCTTCGAGGACACCGGCGTTCGGGCGTTCAAGGGGCAGGCGGGGAAGCTGATGTCGAACGACGAAGTGCTGACGGCCGCGCTGCGCATCCATTCCGTGGAGGCGCGGCACGCGTCGGAGGTGCGGCGACTGCGGGGACTCAAGGGGTGGGTCACCGGCGACGAAGCGAACATCCCCGCCCCCCTGAAACAGACTGGCGTCTACGCGGGCGACAGCATGTGGCCGAGCGAGGGGAACACCGTGCAACTAGGCATCGACGTCAGCCAGTTCCAGGGCGCTGACGCGGGGAGCGAGGCGTTCGACGAACCCATCACCGCCGACCACGCGCTCAGAATCGCCTCGCAGTTCATCGCGAATGGGTGAGGGCGCGTAGTGACGAGGTGAAGCGACCAATGTCGTCGCCGGAGTCGGACACGCCGTGCAGCCCATCACCGGCAGTGAGGAGGATGCTAGCGCCGGCGCGGCAACACTCACACGGCTCACGCCGCCCCGGCGGCGACACGCGAACGCCGACTCTTCGTCCATCCCAGAGTGACTTGGTGCTCGACGCCATCGAGCAGGCCCGGCACGAGCGCGAGACCGATGCGCGGTCGGTGCGTCAGCACGTGAGATATGACGGCTCCCAGTCTTACCGCATTCGTTACTGCCCGAGCGGGCGCCGACCGGCATCGGCCGCAGACCGTGAGTGACCGCGAACCCCCTGAGACGTCGGCGACTTACGATTCTGTCCGAGGTGCTTGTCCGCAAGCTTCCGCGAGGCGGCCAGGTGAGCCTCGAATGCCGGCACTGCCGCGTTCACAGCAGCCTTCAATTGCGAATTCTTGATGGCGGGCGCCAGCGTATCGCGCAGTATGTTGATCGCGCCCTCATGATACGCGACCTCGTTTGCAATGAAGATTCGGTCGAATTGCTCGCCCGTCGTTCTGTTGAGCTTCCGCAGGGCATCGGAGTGAGCCGGTTCCAGAGGAGCTTCCTTCGGCGGCGTCGGACTCATGTTCAGCTTCTTGGCGAGGTCCTGAGTCTGCTGCAGCAACCCCTTGTGGCCCTGCACGAACGTGTTGGCAACCTCGCGTACGTCCGAATTCGCGGCCTTCGTGGCGGCGATGCCGGCCGTTTCAATGTCATAGGTGATAAGCGCTTCGAACGTGGCCAGGGCGGTAGGATCGTCGAGCGATCGCGAACCGGGTCTGCTCTGCGCGGCGGCGGGGCTCGAAATCGCCACGATGAGGAGCGTCAGCGAAGCACTGTGGGAGAAGGGTGACATGGTCATATGACCTCCATGGAGTTGACCTCCGCGCCATCTGGGGACCAGACCGCAGAGCGTTGACTGGATTCCACGCGGCGCGGCGCGCGCCCTACTCGCGCATATAGTGACAGGTGTATCCGCCCGGATGTCTGCGCAGATAGTCCTGGTGATACTCCTCTGCACTGTACCAGGTGGAAGCCGGCTCGATCGTCGTCGTGATCGGTCGCTTCCACTTGCCTGATGCCTCAACGCGCGCCTTCACGCGCTCTGCGATGATCTTCTGCTCGGGCGTCTGCGGAAAGATCGCAGAGCGGTATTGCGTCCCGACGTCGTTGCCTTGTCGGTTGAGCGTGGTCGGGTCGTGCAACTTGAAGAACCATTGCTCGAGCAGGTCTTCATAGCTGAGCACCGACGGGTCGAACGTCACGCGGACCGCCTCCGCGTGCCCCGACCTGCTACCGTGCGTATCCTCGTAGGTCGGGTTCTGCAGCCAGCCCCCGGTGTAGCCGACTTCGGTGTCGATGACGCCGGGCACATCCCGCAAGATGTCCTCGACGCCCCAGAAGCAGCCGCCGGCGAGCACAGCTACCTCGGTCTTCTGTGCGCCGGCCACGGCCGAGCGCGTGCCTCTGTCGTGTTCGTTCATAGCTCTCGTCTTGATGCCAGGCGCTCCGTCGAGCCCGTCAGGTGAAGTCCGTATACGACAACGAATCGAACTTTCGGAGCACGACCGGAGCGAACGGGTGCACCGCCTCGGACACGCGTGTCGTTGCCGCCTCGGTGGGCGCGTGGACGGCCACGAAGGTGTGACCCCGCTCGGCCAACCCGACGAGCTCGTCGGCCAGCTCGGCCTCGTCCCCATAGAGACCCGCGACGAAGTGCTCGAAGCGGGAGAAGAGCCCTCGATTGGCACGCATTTCCCGCGAGTATGCGAGCACATCCGCCCCGCTCGCGACTACGAGATCGTCAGCCATGAATCCTGCTGCGCGCAACGCCGCGATTGCACCGTCGGCACGGACAGCATCGGAGTACACCGAGAGCACATAACCCGTCGGGTAGAAGATGCCGAACTCGGTGTCCCCGTGCTTGAAGTCTGATGAACTGAGTGCCATATGACCGTCGCTTGTAGACGTCGGTTAAGCGTGCGTGCTTGCCATCAGCTGCGTAATCGTCGCGCGAGCGATCGATACGTGAGCACGGCGCGCGCGTCACACACGACGTCGCCGTCGGGCGTTGCACGCGTAGAGATGCGATGACTATGGAGGCGACGCCATTGGACGATGGTATCGATCGATACCGTGCTGCTGGTCGGTGCGACGCATCCGATCTGGTCGACGGTATCGGAGCCGGCTGACGCAGTGCGAGGAAGCTGGAGCAACATGTCCTCCGCGACACCGTGGCATCACGCCCGGCGTCCTACACGTCTGGTTAGCCGAATGCTTGCGTTCGGAGCGCGTGCCCCACGCCGGTAGCGGTGCTACGCGATGCCGAATCGCGCGGCACTGATGTCACCAGCAAAGGGTGGAGTCGCGCGGCCATGTTCACCAGGTCCACGAGCGAGTTCGCCCGCATCTTTCGCATCACCCGGCCTCGGTGTGCCTTCACGGTGATCTCGCTGATGCCGAGCTCGCCTCCGATCTGCTTGTTCAACAGGCCGGAGACGACCAACGCCATGACCTCCCGTTCGCGGCGACTGAGTGACGCGTAACGGGCCCGGAGCGCCCGCATCTCCGCTTTCTGGCACAGCGCGGTGCGGCTGCGATCGATGGCGTGCCGGAGGGCGTCCAACAGCACGTCATCGCTGAAGGGCATCGTCAAGAACTCGACGGCTCCCGCCTTCATCGCCTGGACCGCCATTGGCACGTCGCCATCGCCCGTGATGAAGATGATCGGCATTTCCATCTGGCGAGCAGCGACGCGCGTCTGGACATCGAGGCCATTGAGATCGGGTGGCGATGCGTCGAGGATCAGGCAGTTCGGAACGTCGACGCGAGGCCGCGCAAGAAACGCTGCTGCAGACGCATACATCTCTGGCCGCCAACCGCCGCAGCGGATCAGCAGCCCCAGCGACTCGCGTACCGACATGTCCTCGTCGACAACGAAGACGATTGGCGTGGCGTCCGACATCGGTGATGCACTCAGTCCACGTGAATATGTGAGCATCATGACTTCCTCACGACATGCCGCTGTTGCGTCACAGTCGGTGGTCGCGCGCACCGCGACGACGAGCGACCGTGAGTCGCTCGGGTCGGCAGGTGCACGATCACCGATGACCGGCGGAAGGTCGAGAATTCGGTGCAAGCCTATGGCCAACGGATCACTTGCTTCGACATTGGCCGCGCGCGGCTGAGAGATTGATGCCCATCTGGAAGCTGACTGCGCGCTCGCGGGCGCGACGTGGCATCGTACTCTCGTCCGTGGCGCAGCATATGCGGCGTGCTAGAGCTCAGACGTGCCCGGCCGAAAGTCGTGCCCATCGCGGACGAATCCAACTTATCTCGCCCGCCTGCCCGGAGAGTGGCCCATGCCCACGCCCGCCGACTCGGCTCCCGACATTGCCGCGACGCACACGCCGCTCCACGCGCCGCCGATCCTGATGGGCCACT